>WJJA01000012.1 GCA_014729955.1 bacterium | reverse complement strand
TTTGAACGGCTTGGGCATCGTGTGACACGGCTCCGATTTGAAAACGATCCCGGCTTTGTGCGCACACTGCTGACTGTCAGCCTGGACGCCGACCTGCTGGTAACCATCAACCACCTCGGTTTTGACCAACATGGTGAGCTGGCTGCGATTCTTGAACAGATCAAGCTGCCCTATGTCTCCTGGTTCGTGGACCGTCCCGGTTTCATTCTTCTCGGATACCCTTCAGGGGCGGGAGAGATGGCGAACCTCTTCACCTGGGAGCGCAGTACGATCACGGAGATTCGCAATTACGGCTTTGAACGTGTCGAGTTCCTGCCTCTTGCGACAGACCCGGAACGTTTCACACCGGGTGAAGACCTCAGCCGCGGTGCTCTTCGATGGGTGGCGAATTCGATGGTGTCAGCGGCGGCAGAGTGGCGCGAAAAGGCCGGTGTTGATCACTCCGGCCTGTTTGACCTGTTCGAGCGCGCAGTGGCGCTGCAGCAGGCGGGCAGGATTGAAGCGGTCGCAGCGTTGCAAACCGCTGCCGTAGCGGAGGGGATCGACATTGCGGAGTGGGATGAGCATAGACGCCTGACCTTTGCCTCGGCGGTGGCGCTGGAGGCGACAAAACGGTTCCGTCACGCGCTGGCGTTCGCGAACGCCGGCAACGGACTTCACCTCTATGGCGATGAAGCGTGGCGCGAGGTCGCGCCGGCGATACCCTATGAGGGCCATGTTCCTTACCCGCAAGGACTGCCGGGCGTGTACCGCGGCGGGTTGCATCTGAATTGTACCAGCTACCAGATGCCGAGCTCGGTGAACCAGCGTGTATTTGACATTCCGATGTGTGGAGGTATCCTGATCACGGACGACCAGGAGGACATGCACGAATTGTTCAAGGCGTCCGAGGAATGTGTGCTGTTTGATGCGCCCGAGGAGGCGGCGGAACGCGCGACGTTCCTGCTTGAGAATCCTGAGCCGGGCCGTCAACGGATGGGAAAGGCATGGAAACGTATACAAAAAGAACATACCTACGACCACCGTGCTCGAACGATTCTGCGAAGCGTGCAGAAGGCGTTCGGCCGTGTGGCGATCCTCACGGAAGGAGGAAAGCATGACTAGCGTCTTGATGGATGGTCAGCAGGTCGACAAGACACTGACCGGACGTGAGAAGGTGGGGGATGTGATCGGCTCGATGGCGACCACCCTCGACAAGAGCCGTTGCGTGGTGAAGGTCCACCTGGACGGCGAAGATATCACCGGCAAGGCGGACCGTCACCTGGAACCGATCGGGACTTACAGCCGGTTGGAGGTGATGACGGGTGAGGTGACCGCGCTGGCGCATGAGACCATCCAAACGATCGCGGAGTTCCATGAAACCGTGATCAAGGAGTTCTCGAAAGCGGCTGAAGAGTTCCGCATGGGTGACGTCGAAAAATCCAACCAGATCCTGGTGAATTGCCTCGACGGATTGGAAATCGTGGTACGCTCGACCCAGTCGGCCGCGAATCTCCTGAAGAAAAAGGCGAGCGAGATCCAGACACCGTCGGGGAACCTGATGGAGGTTGGTCATCGGATCAACGAGATGTTCGACGAGATGATCGAGGCCCAGACGCAACAGGACACCATTCTGTTGGCCGATCTGATCGAGTACGAGCTGATCCCTGTGATGGAAGATTGGCGCAGTGCCTTTCAGGCGATTCGCAACACCAAGCGTGTCGCGGAAGTATAGAAAGCGGTTGATGCGATGAAGGATCAACTGTCGGAGCAATTGCTTCAACGTACCCGTGAAGCCCGTCATGCGGCGCAGGTGGACCATGAAGAGAAGATGATGGGGTCTCTCATGGAGCGGAGACGTCTGATCGCCGAGATGTTCGGCCTGGATGCGTCACGTCCTCTGCCGCCCCCCGATGACAGCCGAATTTCTCCGGAGATTCGTCAATGGGGACGGCGGCACCGGAAGGTGCTCGAGGAGGTGAAGCAGGAAGAACAGCTTCTCATGAAGGCTCTTCACGCCAAACGTGAACGTCTGCTCCAGGGTCAGGGCGAGGTACGTCTGGCAGGCCGATATGCAGAGGGGATGCGTGCGACGGTCTATCATCCCATAAACGGGCGAAGCATGGATCTTCAAGGGTAGAGACGTTCAAAGAAGCCTACGTGTCCCTTTGCTAACTAACAGAACCGATCAGGCAGTTTCCAGGTTCTTTGAAATCATTCGCGTTGTGAGATGCAGGTTTGCAGCGGTCTGTGTTCCGACTACTCATGCTCACTCTCGCGCTCCGCTAAAGGTTTCCCCTCAGCCCGCCGATAACATGAACAGCAAGGGGTTCCTTTCCGGAACGACATAGTCAAGGAGGTGTGCGCATGAGTACGAGGATTAATCACAACGTCCTCTCTCTGACCGCCCAGCGCAATATCTGGATGACCCAGAAACAGTTGGACACGGCGATTACCCGTCTGTCCTCGGGTCTCCGGATCAACTACAGCTGGGACGACCCGGCTGGCCTGGCGATCAGCGAGCGGATGCGCGCTCAGATCTCTTCCATGGAGGAAGCGGAGCGCAACGCGAACTACAACGTTAACCTGCTGGCGACGGCGGAAGGTGCCGCTTCGGTGATCGACGAAAAGTTGATCCGTATGCGCGCCCTGGCCATCCAGGCATCCAACGGTTCTTTGACTTCGCTGGACCGTCAAGCTCTCGACGTTGAGTTCCAACAGTTGAAGAGCGAGATCACGCGAATCGCGCAGACCGTGAACTACAACGGTAACTATCTGCTGAACGGTTCGTACAGCAATGGTTCCAGCCGCCATCCGCAAGGGTTGAAGTTCCACATCGGAACGTACAACACGGCTGGTGAGGACTATTACTACATCCACCTCACAGACATGCGGGCATCAGCGCTGGGACTGGATGGAACGAACCTGACCAACACGTTGTCCGCGCAGCAGACCATCGGATCGATGGACAACGCGATCGAGATCAAGGACGAGGAACGGACGAGAATCGGTTCGTACGTCAACCGACTCAACAACACGATTCTCAACCTGCAGATCTCGCGTGAGAACGCGGTCAACTCCGAATCGCAGATTCGGGATGCCGACATCGCCAAGGAGATGTCCAACTTCGTCCGCACCCAGATTCTGATGCAGAGCGGTGTGTCGATGTTGAGCCAGGCGAACATGATTCCGCAGATCGTGGCGGGCCTCGTCGGCTAGCAGGCAGTAAAAACATGAAGGTTGTGCCGGATTCTTTTGCAAGGGGGATCCGGCGTTAACCGAAGCAGGATCAAACCACCCATGGAAGGCGCAGGTTCCGGGATGGACCGGGCGCTCTCCATGGGTTTTTTGTGTGGCGCAACGTCACGCAAAATCAAGGGTTAGTCTACGTACCGTAGGCGAGGACAACATCATGCCGTCTACCACGATTACAGGTTTGGCCTCCGGCATTGAGTGGGGCGATACGGTCGATTTGCTGATGCAGATCGAAGCCCAGCCGCTCCAGCGCATTCTGCAACGTGAAGATGAGGTCAAGCGCAAACAGGGTGCATGGGTCGGCCTGCAGGAAAAGGTTGTTTCGTTCAAAAATAAATCGGAAGCCATTGACAGTGCCGATGAGCTGCTGAAAATGGCTGCCCGAAGCAACGACCAGGATATCCTTACCGTTACCGCTGATTCCGATGCAGTACCCGGAAACCATACGATTGATGTCAATCAGCTGGCACAAGCAGAAACGGAAGTCCATGACGGTTTTGCTGATATCAATACCACGGCGGTGCACTCGGGTAGCACCGGCACCTTTAATTACAGTTACGGCGGCACGGAGGTCACATTAAGTGTCGGCAGCGGCACAACGATTGCCGGATTGGTGCAACTGATCAACAACGATTCGGACAATCCGGGGGTAACAGCCTCCTATATCGACGACGGCAGCGGTGGTGCGACAGCGATTCATCTGGTCCTGCAGGGCAATGATCCCGGTAGTTCGAATACGATTGTGCTGGATCCCAGCGGTACCACGAACCTGAACGGCGGAACCTTCGACTCGACGGCCTTCACGGAAACGCGCAGTGCACAGGATGCTGAAATCAAGGTGGACGGTTATCCGACCGGCGCTGGTTCGTATATCACACGTGAAAGCAACCAAATCTCCGATGTAATCCCGGGCGTAACCTTGTATCTGCGGGATACAAGTGCGAGCAGCGTTGAAATCACAGTGGAGAACGATCTTACTTCAATCAAATCAAAAATCAATTCCTGGGTGGATGCTTACAACTCAATCATGAAGGATATCGCCTCGCTGACCTACTGGGATGAAGAAAACGAGGTTGCGGGGGTGCTTAACGGCGACAGCCGGGTGTACGATCTGCGCAGCCGTATCCAGGATATCGCGATCAGTGAGATTCCCGGCCTGCCCGACGACAATGCCTACAGCAACCTGGCGGGCATTGGCTTGAACATGGGGACGAGCGGTCAGATTTCAGTCAACGACAGCACACTTACGGAAGCCCTGGAAGACAATCTTACAGATGTCGCAAACCTGTTCATCTTCAGCAAGGCTTCTGAAAGCGCCAATGTGGAATACTTTGCCCGTACCAGAAAAACCAAGGGCGGCACGTATGCCGTCTCTGCGGAGTATTCCGGCGGCAAGCTGACCAAGGGGGGAACCCATACCATCGGAGGCTATGAGGCCACGGTGGTAAACACGAATTACCTGCTCGGAGCGGAAGACACACCCATTGAGGGATTGAGGCTTTACGTGAAAAACCTTTCAGGAGCCGGCACCCTCACGACGAATGTACGCATCGGCACCGGTGCGGGTGTGCTGGGCAGCAATGAAGTGAACGATCTCACCGACACCTACGAGGGATTGTTCACCCTGGTCAACGATGCTTACGACGATGAACTGGAGGCATTCGAGACACAGATTGAAAACTATGAGCGACGACTTGAACAAAAGCGTCAAATGCTGGAACGTCAGTTCCTTGCGATGGAGAACGCGGTCTCCGAGGCACAAACTCAAGGCCAGTGGTTGAATTCTATCTAGTTATGCTCGGGCCGTTTTCGCCGATAGAGTAAGTGTGGGGGGCTTGGAAGAATTCGTGGAACACTTGAAGAATCGTTCGCTGATTCGTTAGGTTACATGGAAAGAACTCATGGCGACATTTAATCCGTACGCGCAGTACGCCGATGTCACCTTCGGCTCGCAGGACCCCGGCAAACTGGTCGTGACGGCCTACGACGGTGTGATCCGAGGTCTGAAAGGCGCGATCCGCGCCATCGACGAAAACGATTACGAAAGCCGTGCGAAGAGCTTCGACCTCGCGCTTGGGCTGGTGGGGGAGTTGCGAAAGGCCCTCGACCATACCCAGGGTGGAGAATTCGCGACCAAGCTCGAGAGCCTGTACGCGTTTTTCAGTCGCGAGTTGCTTATGGCCAATGCGACAAGCGACAGCGCAAGGCTGAAACCGGTGCTGGAGCAGGTCAAAGTCCTGCGGGATGCCTGGGAAGAGGCCCGCAAGAACGGTATCGAAGCCTGATTGCCGCACAACAAGGGCATTCATCAACTCCTCAACGAGGAGGATTTGCATATGTGGGATCGCATTGACAACAACCCCGGTGTAGGGGGTGTCGGTCCAAAAGGGATCGACCCGACCCAACCCGGATCCCCTCAGGATGAGGCACGCAAAGCCGAGGAGGCAAAGCGTCCCGCCGAGGGGAAGGACAAGGCGCACATTTCGTCCGACGCCGCCGAGATCAGCCGTTACCAGGAAATGGTCAAGATGCATCGGGAAGCGTACGGCGAATCCGAACGCGCCGACAAGCTCGCGCAGGTAAAGCAGCGTATCGCGGACGGCTTCTACGACAGCGACGAAGCCATCGATGCGATGGCCGAGAAGGTCGTGGAGGGTGCACGCGGCGATGCAGGGCGTGCCGACGACCTCGACACGGTCAGGC
>WJJA01000096.1 GCA_014729955.1 bacterium | reverse complement strand
CCCGAAGAGAAGGTGGAGGAGAAGGCGGAAGAGGCGAAGGACGATGCCCCCGAAGCCGAGGAACCGAAAGCCGAAGAGAAGAAGGACGACGAATCCAAAGCCAAAGCGGACGATTCCGCTGGGGAGAAGAAGGACGAGGAAGCGTCCACGGACGAAGACGACGAGAAGAAGGAATAGTCGGCACGATCCATTCTTCCGATTTCCGTACTACATGATTTCAAAGATAAACCCGCGGCCTGGTGGTCGCGGGTTTTCTCGGCGCCTCATAATAGTCCGGTTTTTACGAATCCTGCCCTTGCTTCGACCTGCGGTCAGCTCGACTTGACGGCATCCCAGACCCGGGCGACATCTTCGTTGGGCGGGCTGTTGGTTTCATCGAGTTCATCGAGGACACGTTCGAGATCGGCTGCGGGAGTGCTCATAAAGAAATGACCCGGCAGCATCAGGGCAATTTCGGCGAAAATCTCCGGTTCCGGCGTATCCATGAAGGATTTGCGGTCGTTCGTATGCAGGATCACCTGCCGCGCCTGCACCAGGTCAAAGACATCGTCAGGGATACTGTCCATCAACGGTTTCTTGTAAGGATTGTCGCCCAGGTAGGCATGCACACCTTCAGGTACGGCATCCCGAAACGAGCGCCAGCGGTCGGTGTGCTTCACCAGGTTTTCCCGCCAGTGCTCGAAGTCCTGCTTTTCCCCTTCGAGCATGCATCCCGCCGACCAACCGTTTTCCGAAATCACGAAGAAGGGCGCTCCCGGTCCGCGACCGAAGGCGATCCACATATGCTGTTTGTAAAGAGGACGATCCTTGTGGAACCGGATGTCATTGTTGATTCGTGAGATCTTGGGCTTACCGTCGAACGAGGGCACGAGCACCTGCACCATCGGAGACAGACTGAGCGCGAGGTGTTTCAATGGATCGCGAATCAGCTTTTCGTACCGTTTGCGGTTTTCGTCGAACCAGGCTTTGTTGTTGTTCAGCTGCAATTGCGCCATAAACTCAAAGGCTTCGGGGGTGATCATCGGGGTCTCCCGTGTTGATTGCCGGCTCCGTGATAAAATAGACGCAGGGGTACGCACATGGTTCGTTTTTTTCGAGAAAGAGGGAGAACGCCGGGCGTACTGTATGCGTGAGGTCATTTCGCAGCGTGCTCTTCTTTTCTGTATATCGATTTAAACAAGGAGATAGTGAAAGCGACCCATGAAACGGGACACTATGCCGGATCAGAGTTTGCTCGAGTGAATCGTCGCGACCATTGAAGGCGGGTTCGAAATCCACGCGGCCTATCTCTAGGGGTCCGCCGCGCCCGGGTTTCCGGGTCCGGAAAGCGACCTCGTTATCGCCTGCCTGTTTCCGATAAAACCGGACCCTCTGCGCCTGCTCGACCTGATATGCGAGCTGAAAAGTGTCGCCGGCTGCCCGCTCGACATCGCGGACCTCTACCGTGCGTCGCCCATTCTGATGATGCAGGTTTTGCGATACGGCCGACCGATTGTCGTGCGCGACCGTCTAGCCCGAATATTTCATGAATGATGAAAGCGAGCTATGGTAAGGACTGGTTTTACAGGAAGATGTTCCCAATTTGTCACTTCCTCCCGGCGACGGTTTGTACCCAGACGTAAAAGAGAAAAACCCATTTACTCATTCCCCCTTCGGGCGGTCCCAAGCACGTCATCTGCTTTGTTGCGAAGGATTCGCGGTATTGCCATACAGCTTCATCCTTCGCGCCTCGCATCTGACGCACTTTGAACTCGTGAAATATTCGGGCTCGCGAAGGCTTACTGCGAGATGAGTGTGCCGAGTCGATACGAGGACTTTAAAATCATGCGCAAGCCCCTGGAGGAGGCATTCAACAAGCGAGTTCGACATGGCGGATCGTGATGTCCTGATGGAAAAGACCGGTACCGTGCACCGTTGCCTGGAGCGGATCCGCAAAACAACCGGTGGTTCCGCGAGTCCCTGGACCAGCTGGATACGCAGGAAGTTGTCGTACTGAACCTGCAGCGTGCAATACAAGCCTGCATCGATATCGCATCTCATATGCGGGCAGCATCGCGCACTCCCTTGCCGCCGACCGAACGTGAATACTTCCTGCTGCTCCAGGAACAGGGAGTGATTACCGGTAGATTGCGACGTTCCATGCAGGGGATGGTCGGGTTTCGCAACGTTGCGGTGCACAACTACCAGGCGCTGGACAATGCTATCCTGAGAAGTGTGGTAGAGGAAAAACTGACCGACTTTGAAGAGTTCACCCGGTCTGTCTACACTTATTCTTCGATCGGTGATTCGTCCGAGTGAACCTTGTCCGATGTGCGCAGCTGATCTGAGGGCATCCTGATCGCTTTCTGTAACTCCACCAGGATGCGCTCCTTCTTCAATCGAAACGCCGCCGGGGAATAACGTCCTTCTTTGGTTCTCGGCAGCTCCGGTTTCAATTCAAATGCACCGCCGGAAGAGAAGTCCACGAAGAATCCCAGGATCAAACCGTTGAAAACATTGCCTCCAACCCACGGGCTCACGGTTGCCTTCAGGGGAATGGTGACGGTTTCGTAGCCGTTACGCTCCAGTGTGAGGTTGACATCGGTTTGACGATCCAGGTTGAGCACGAGGGGACTGTGGCCGGTGGTGATACCGCGGACCTTGACTGTGACGCTGTCGGGCTCGGTTTCCACGATGAGGGTCTGGCGGGTGCCGTGCACGATGGTCCCGCAGCCGATCAGCACGACCGCGACCCCCATGCACAGTGCAAGCAGCCCGTGACGGAATCCGGTCATCATCTACCACCCCTCCCGCAGCCACTGTTCAATGACCTCCACTGCGCCGGTGAGATCGTCCGCAATGGCCGTTTCTCCGGCGCCCCCGCCGATTTCCGTCTCTCTGCCGTGCCCGGTGCGTACCAGGATCGACCGTGCCCCTACATTCCGCGCCAGGCCGATGTCCGACGTCTTGTCCCCGATTACCACTGACCGACCCAAGTCTGCGTTGAAGTCGCGTGCCGCCTCCAGCGCCATGCCGGGCATCGGCTTGCGACGGATGTCCGGCGACCCGGGCATCGCTGTGCTGTAGTAAAACGCGTCGATCCGTGAATCGTGCTCTTGCAGAATGTCCTGCAGATAGTCGTGGACATCATGCATTTGTTCCACCGTGTACTTGCCCCGCTGGACACCGGACTGGTTGGTGACAACAACCACGGAAAAGCCCAGCCCGTGCAAGCGTTTGATCGCTTCCACAGCGCCTGGAATGACGTCGAACTGATCGCGAGTATGCACGTAGTTGTGATCGACGTTGATGGTGCCGTCACGGTCCAGCAGGGCAAGACGGTTCAGGGTCTCCGGACTTGCAGTCATCGTCAAGAATGGTCTCCGGGTGGTGTCGGCGGGAGGGGCAGTTGCACAAGGTTGCCTTTCTCCACAGCCTTTTGCAGCCGATCTCCGTAAAAGGCAATGCGAGTGCGGTATTCTTCCTCAAAACGCCCTTCACGGATCGCGAGGTACATGCGCCGTGCGTGCCGGCTGACATTGCTGTCGGCCTGCAGCCACTTCTCGCCCAGCGACTTCAGGTACCCTTCGCCCTTTGTTGTATAACGATAGCGGGCGCGTTCCACGTTGATATAATTATAATGATAGCGCACCAGGTCATCCGGGTCCAGTGTCGCACTCAACGGTTGGTATCTCTGGTGCAGGAACAGTTCATGCCCGCCGGTGGTAAGCATCTGGATCCTGTTCACCAGGGACTTGTGAATAATGAGACGGCGTGATTCGGACAGAAAACCGTATCGCAAGCGTTTCATGAAATCGGTTTCCCCGGGGTCGTCCCCTTCCGTTTCACGCAAATGCCAGCAGTGCGCAGCTGTCACTTCTATCCCTTCCGGCACCTGTTCGAGCACCGCCCGCGTGGTGCCGTGACGATTGCTGACCCAGAACTCGTCGGCGTCGGTTGGAATGGCCCAGTCGCAGCCGAACTTGTTGACAAGGTGACGCACACCCGTTGTGTACATCAAATCCTGCCGGTACCCCCATTCCTCCGGGGTTTGCGCGAGGATGACACGAGGGTCTTTCAGCCCCTGCACCAGGGCCGGTGTACGATCGGTGGAATTGTTGTCAAACACGAAGATGACATCCACCCCCTGGGTGTCCAGGTGGTGCCGGATGTTGCGAAGGATCAGATCTTCCTCATTTTTCACGGTAAGGCAGATGCCGACTCTCATGTCCTGTTCCGTTGCTGTGCAGTCGTCTTCGTGTAGTTTACGACGTGCTGTCCTGCGTGTTGGAGGTGGACGTCTCTCCCTTTGCCTCCTGCTGTGCCGGATCGGGGATCGACGGGCTCTCCTGCGGCAGGCCGCCCGAACCGGGAAGTACAAGATGGTCCCACTCGCCGAAAAGCAACAGCGCAAAGCGCTTGGTGACACGCCCCGGCAGAATGTGAAAGGTGAAATCCGGTCGGGGCAGAAAACGAAGCAGCAGTTGCACCGCCATGTTCAGCTCGTCTTGACGGTCCACGTCGTCCAGCAGCACCATGGTTTGCCGAAGATCGAACATCTCGATATGCGTCAGGAAACCGCTGCGCCCCACCATGCCGGGAGGGCCGTCAACCAGCAGGACATCGTACGCAAATCCTTTCATCGCCTCCCGCACCACTTCGGGGTCGTACCACTGGGTGTGATGAGGGAAGAGTTTGTTTTCATGGGGTGTCAAGGGCGCATGAAAGTATATGGACCGCTTGCTCTGGTGAAGATACTGCTCGTCATGTTCAATCGAACGGACCGTATAGAAGCGTCCCAGCAGATTGGTGCCGGATCCGGAGCCAAGCTCCAGCACGTTTGCACCGAACGGGATGTTTTTCAGGATACATTCGAAAAGCTGGCGCGAAGCCGCCCAGGGGCCCAAACCCAAATCCACGTTTACTCCTCCTTGTGCACTGCCTGAAAGAACTCGCGATAGAGCAACAAACCAGTTTTACGGAACAGTGGGCCGCGTCTCAGGCGGTTTTCGACCTGCTGCTTTGTCAAGATACGTGATTTGAACCATTGATCGAACCTGTCACTCTTGATGATACGATACAAGTCGCGTATATGTTTGCCTGCGGGGACGTTCTCATACAACCATTCGTCCCTGGTGCGGATCATGTACCCTTCCGCCTTGTTCAGCACCTTCCCTTATACCCGGCGACGACTAGCCCGAATATTTCATGAACGAAGAAAACAATCTTTTCTAAATACTATATTAACAAAAAAGATAGTGTCGCGCTATATGGTTTTGCTTCGGCACAGAATGTTTTCAAGGCAAACTCATCTATTCATTCCCCCTTCGGGCGGTCCCAACTGTGTTATCTGCTTTGTTCCGAAGAGTGAATGAAAAAACGAGTTTTCCTCTTTTACTTCAAGGTACAAACCGTCGCCGGGAAGAAGTGACAAATTGGGGAACATCTTCTTGTAAAACCAGTCCTTACCATAGATCGCTTTCCTCATTCATGAACTATTCGGGCCAGCCTGCTCTTCCGGGTCGAAAGGGCGGGCGTGAACCACTGATAGACTCGAAAGTGCATTCGATCATGTACCCTTGGAATAAGCACCGCCGTGGAGAATGGTCTCCACGGCGGCTGGTGAGGAGGATCGGCGCGAAGTGCTACATCAGGGTGAGGGGCGATCGCGGTGCGCCGTACCGCGTTCTATATCCAGCACGAAAACGTCATCTTCATCTATGATCAATCTTGCGTTGGCGCTGCCGTCAAAGATGACCATGTAGGCCAGAATCTTCTCGAACGGTTCCGAGTTGTCAAGCTGTTCCCTCCATGAGACCCGCCCCTTCATGCGGCCTTCTTCCGGCAGAAATTCGTCCGCCATCACGGTTGAATACTGTAATCCGTAGACATCCCACGCAAAGTCCGCTTCAAATAAAACGGTCTGATCGTCGGGCGTCGGGCGAAATGTGCCGGAACAGTGATAGGCCCCGGTTCCGGCTGTCGTGGCGGATGACCCGTTGATGGCATATGCGAGCAGTGTGTCCTCATGAAGTACTTCCAGCGCGAGATCGAGTGCGGGATCTCTCAGTTCACCGGTCAGAGTGGTGACCTGTTGAATCCAAGCGACACGCGTCGGATCGAACCAACCGAGGGTATCACCCTGACGGTCGTAAAAGATCCGTTCCTGGCTACATGCAAGGCCTGCCGTGGGACGAACCGGTCCGCGAGACCCGGTGCTCGCATGTGCGTTCGTGCGGATGTCGTCGGTTTCGTACTCCGCCAGGCTCCACAGCTGCATTACTCCGCCATGCCCGGGGGACAGGAGATACGCCAGCTTCGCGGCGATGTTCTCTTTCACTT
This sequence comes from bacterium, assembly GCA_014729955.1. Classification (GTDB taxonomy): domain Bacteria; phylum Electryoneota; class Electryoneia; order Electryoneales; family Electryoneaceae; genus WJJA01. The sequence continues at coordinate 8,180 of WJJA01000096.1, read as the reverse complement.
GCTCCTGCATAGCGACGTCTGGCCCGGCGCCGTTGTCGCCGCCGCATCCCTGCGCGATCAGGCCGACTGTGAAAAGTGCTGCGAGGATCCATGCGTTGTTGCGTGCCTTCATCATCCACCTCCCGCCCGTTTGTATCTTGCGGGCCGTTTCAGTCCCTCTCCCCGGTTCCCTGCCTTACTCCTTTCAATAGTAATATCGCGTGCAATTTACTATATTTTCCGTGATTTCCGTCACGAAGTCTCTACCCTAAAAATATCAGTGATTTATATCACTTCTGAAGCGCTTGGTATCGGCGCGTACGATGAAAACACGAAACCTTTTTTCGGAATTGATGGCCTCCCCGAAGGGACTTTTCGCGTTCATGCCGGCAACAATCGAAAGCAAAGTGAGGCTCTCTTCGTTTGTTCACAACCGCTCAGCGGCATTCAAAGTGCTTCATGAACACCGAGTCCCGTAATACATCACAAATGCTGTGTCGGGTCCTGGCACGCGACAGCGGGTTGTAACCAGACACTGAATACGGATCATAAACGCCACTGGAAACCAGTTTGCCGGACTGTCGCAGAAGGGTGTTTTAACGGTGATCTCTTCCTTACTGGTATCGCACGTTGCTTTCTCAACGCCCTCCAGTGGCGGTGATCGCTGCATGCAGTCACCGGTCGCATGCAACCGCCTGTCATAAAAAACCCGGCGGGACAGCCCGCCGGGTCGATCTGCGTACATCAGCAGAAGAAAAGACCCTATTCCCTTTTCGAATCCGCCTCGTTATCAGATTCGCCTGAATCGTCTCCTTGGTCCTGCCCGGCGGGATCGTCCGCCTTCTCTGCCTGGTTCCCATCGGTCGTCTCGACGGCAGGATGCGCGTCGTCTGCCTCTTCGCCGTTCGCCGGCGGCAGCACCTCAGGCATTTCACCGGTCTCTTCCGGTTCACGACCGTGGTGGTGTTCCCACTCGTGCATGGTCATGCGCCCGGTGATCCAGATCCAGCTCTGCGGGTACTGTTTCGGGTGGAAAATGGTGAAGAAGAAGTGCCAGATGATGATCGCACCGACCGCAAGGATCGCCTCGTAGAAGTGGATCGTCGCCGCGACACGCACCACCCAGGCCGGCGTGAAGCTGGTCGTCGCTTCCGGGAACCACAACACCGCGCCGGTGAGCGCCATGACCGCCGTGCCCCAGATCAACGCCCAGTATTCGGCCTTCTGCGTGTAGTCGTACATGTGGAAGGTCACCGGCTTCTTGCGGAGGCCGAGATAGTAGGACACATTCGCGATCGCTTCGGTGACATCGCGCATCTTCGGGAAAATGGCACGCAACAGTGTGCGCCCCCGTTGCGTTGCAATCAAGTAGAAGACATGGTAGACCGAGGCGATCACCAGGCCGACCGCGAGGATGCGGTGCACAATGCGCCGGGTTTCCTCATCCATGCCGATGCCGCTCAGCACCTGCGCCCACCACTGTTCCGCGCCGCGCAGGGCAAACCCGGTAATCGCGAGCCCGATGAAGGTGACCGCGAGGGCGATATGCTGCCACACCTCCGATTTCGTCATGCGGCGGACAGCCTTCTGACGTTTGGTGTGCTTGTAGTGCAGCTTCAGCTCATGGATCATGATGATCGTGTTATGCACGAACATGCCGCCCAGCACACCCGCGATCAGGACGATGTAGATGATGCGCACGTAATCGTGGATCATCATTTTGTCACGCGCCAGCACATGGCTGTAGCTCGCCGCGAACTTCGGGTTGGAGCCGGGATGGCAGCGACCGCAGGTTTCCACCACGTGATTCGGATGAATCGAAGAGGTGGGGTCGCGCCGACTGCGGATGTCGTGGGTATTGTGGCAGTCCTCGCACACCGCGACCGCTTCGCCGCCGCGCTTGATCGCCCAACCGTGGTAGGAATCCTGGTAACTTTCAACCACTTCCGGCGGCAGACCGTAGCGCACCGCCATCTCCGGGTCGGTATGGCATGAGCCGCACGCCTCATCCGCCTGGTTCTGCGGATTGACCCTCGCCTCCGGGTCGTCCGTCGCGAGAATCAGGTGCTCATCATGGCAGTCGGTGCAGGAAGGGGAGTCGTTAATACCATGAGCCAGCGCGCGTGCATGGATGCTGCCGATATACTCGTCCGACACCTTCTTATGGCATTTGCCGCAGGTCTGCGCTTCGTTTCTCTTGTTGATCATACTCTGCGGGTCGGACGCGGAGAGCATGCTGTGGTCGCCGTGGCAGTCGGTACAGACCGCGGTGTGCAGGCCTTTTTCAAGGCCGATGCCGTGCACGGACTGCTGGTAGCTCGGAAGCGAAATCGGCAGGCGGACATAGTCCTGCGTGATGACGGTGCTGTCTGTATGGCAGGTGCCGCACATGTCCGGAATGTTCTGATGGTTGACCGGGCTTTGCGGGTCGGTGGCGGGCAGAATATGATGCCCCTCGTGACAGTCGGCACAATCCGCGGCAATTTCATCACCGCGCAGTCGGGCCATGCGGTGCACGCTGGTACGGTAGTCGGCTTCCACATCTTCATGGCAACGCCCGCAACCGAAATCGCCCACCTCATGAGCATCTACCACCTGGTGTGTACGGTGACAGGAAATGCAGTTGATGGTGCCCTGTTCAAACAGGTCTTCATGCACCGATCCGGCGAAGGTCTCTTCGATGCCCGGATGGCATTCCGTACAGGCCTGGATCGTGCCTTCATCGACCTCAGGGATGTGGGTGGCATGGACGTCATGACAAGCGGAGCAGGACATCACCCCTTCCACATCCAGCCCTTCGCCGCCGTGTGGACCGCGCATCACCGACTCCATCGCGCCCTGATGGCAGCTTTCGCACATGGCGTTCACCGCACCCGCGCTGGGCGGCAAGGCTTCCGAGTGCGTCGGGTGGCAGGAAACACAGCCGGGCGACGATTTGCCTTTCTGTGCGGCCACGGCATGCACACTGCCGTCGTACGCGTTCGCTTCAGGTGTGTGACAGCGCATACAGGCACGTTCGGCGGTACGCGGCGTCAGGCGCTGGATACGGTGCGGATTGCCCTGCAGGCCGTGGCAGTCGGAACAATCGGGCGCATTGCGCACACCCTGTTCCTGTGCCTGGTGGTGAAAGCTGCCCATGAAACTCTGCGTTGCATCGTCATGGCACGAGGAGCAGTCGACCGGTTTGTAAACCGGGAAGTGAGGGATATCCTCATAATCTGCATCCTGGTCATGGCAGTCGGTGCAGGAGAGGAACGAGTGCACACTGCCGGCGAATCCCTCCTCACTCACCCCGATGAGCTCACCGTCTTCATTGGTAAGCTCCATGTCCGAGTGGCACATGAGACACATTTCGTTGTCCATGGCCGCTTGCAGGGGCAATACGATACCGGTTGTCAACAGAAGGGACAGCAGCATCCCGACAGTGTTTCGTCGTGAAAAACAGAACGATTTCAAGGGGAACCCCTGTTGCAACAATCGTTTAGTTCCGGATGGACGGCGGTGGCACTTGCGTGGTTCACTCATCACGCACGCAATGGACCACCGGAGAATCGGCCCCACCAAACGTAGCCGAAACGGTCGGCGCATACAAGGTATCGATGTTGCAAAGGCTCCTGCAAATATTAGGAGTTTCTAACCTATTGCAACAGCTGAAACAAGCAGGGTGCAGTTCTTGCTACATTTCATGCTATTTGTTGATTTTACACTAGTTACCAAAGCAGTCTTTGCGGTATTCAGATGAAAAAACGCAGGTTATTCATCGAAAAACAATGTTAGGAGGCCCTAAATCCGTGGGAAGTCCGCATGTTTTTATTACAGTTGCAGGTTTAGTTGGATCGTACAACGGGAATGCCTTCGAAGGTTTGAACAAGGTTAGGAGAGTAAAAAAACCCGTAATTCAAGGGTTTTCGGTTTACTTTCACCCTGAAACATGGTTACCATACTTGCGATTCAGGGTGTTAGTATTGATCACGGGAAAGTGAACAGTTGTTGCAGGGAGGGATTTGTGTTGAAGCTTGCAACACATGTGAACTCGCGCACAAGGGCTTGCCGGTTCTGTGCGCGGGGCGGAAAGGGGGCGGTATGATACGAAGAAGCGCGGCAGTGGTATGCACTGTTTTACTGCTCGCCGCTGTCCTGGTCGTGCCGGCCTCCGAGGCGAAGATCAGGGCCTACGGAAGTCTCGGGGCGCAAGCGTACGGGTACGAGGATTACAACTGCGACAACCATCTGTGGTTGATGCAGACCACGCGTTTGAACCTGCAGCAGGTGGACGGTCCCTGGTCCTTGCACCTGAGCGGCGGCTACCTGGGCGATGATGCGGACGACTTCTCCAAGTCCGGCCGCGACCGGCTGACACGTGCCTACCTCGAATACGGTGGTATCGCTCAACCCACCCGTGTCCGTGCCGGACGGTTCTTCCTGGCACGCGGTGTCGCCCTCGGCACCCTCGACGGCGTGGAGGCGACCCACACATTTTCTTCCAAGATCAAAGCCACCGTCTACGCCGGGATGATGGGGCCGCTGACACGGAAATTCGAAGTCGAAGATCCGGACCAGGCAGTCAGTTTCGGCGGCGAGGTGCAGGTGATCCAGGGCAGGGACTGCATGATTGCCGACCACGGTATGATGGCGTTTTCGTACACCCACCAGACACGCAATGAACGGGTATATCGTCACCGTATCGGCTGGCAGTCACGTTTCCGTTGGGGCCGCAGCCTTACCCTGTTCAATACGGTGCAGGTGCGCCCGATGGGCAGTGTGCTGCGCAAGATCGTCAGCCGTGCACGCTACAACACCGCTGACTGGTTCGCGATGCTCGAACTGGGCGGGATCACGCCGGATGTCGATGATGAGTCGTACTTCACGGATCTGAACTCCGGGATGGGGCGTGTTCGCGCGAGTGTGAACCGCTGGATCGAGCGCCGCAAATGGGGCGGGGGCCTGGAATTCCAGACGTTGATCGTGCCGGAGGGCATGGGCTTCCGCGGCGGACCGATTGTGTACACCCCGGTCGGCGAGCTCGGCTACCGTTTCGGCGGCGGGGATCGTTCGGTCACCTCCGGGCCGTGGGTCAACCTGCGCTACGACCCGGTGGACGGCCTGCGCCTGTATGCGTACGGTTCCTACACGACCTACGAGTGGGAACAGTTCGACATCGAGCAGGAAGAATACGCTGCTGCTCGGATCGGCGCACGCTGGCGTCTGCCCTTCTACGAGAATCTCGAGGTGAACGGCGAGTACCAGGTGTACCAGACCGCTCGCCTGACCGAGGATAAGCGCGCTCTCGGCGGACTGCGCTGGACCTTCGACACACGGGGAGGTGCGCGATGAAACCCACTCGACTTGCAGCCGCTGCCGCACTGCTCGCCATGATAGCCCTGATCGCATTTGCCGGCGGGGAAACGATCAAGTATGATCACGGTTTCCACGCGGAGATGGTCGGCGCAGCCTGTGAAGATTGTCACGCGGGTATGGCGGCCATGGGCGCCGGCGAACGTGCGATGCCCGGGCATGATGAATGCGGCATGTGCCACGATGTCGAGGACGATTGCGGCTACTGCCATGTCGATCCCGACAACCCGATGCCGATTCCGCCGTCCGACGGCATGTTCCCGATCTTTGCCCACGACATGCACTCCGAGCAGACCTGCAGCGAATGCCACGGCGATATCGTTGCCATGGATGACAAACTGCAGCAGCCGGCGGTGGAGGATTGCCGTTTGTGCCATACGCAGCACGATCCGGTACCCTTGGATCACCGCATGGGGCAATGGGCGATGGAGCACGGCCTGGAAGCGTCGTATTCCGACGGACAATGCTCGATCTGCCACACGCAACAGAGCTGTGACGACTGCCACCAGGGAACCAACGTCTACGGCTCCGGCACGAGCCCGCATCAGCCGGGCTGGATGCAGACCCACTCGATGGAGGCCGGCTTCGGCGGGGAATGCCTCGTCTGCCATGAATCCAACAACTACTGCACCGACTGCCACCGTACGATGCTGCCGATTCCGCACCCGTTCGGGCCGCAATATGCCAACAACGGGGACGGCGGTGAACATGTCGACGAAGCCGCGGCGTTCATGACGACCTGTTTAACATGCCACGATGTGCAGGGGACCGACCCGACCTGCGCACGCTGCCACGAGTAAAGGAGGATGATGATGCGACAGAACCAACGATCGGCCGCCCTCCTCCTCGTCACGGTCCTGGCAGTGTTCCTCGCTGTGGGGCTTACCGGCTGCGGATCCAGCAAGGACGATGAGTTTGCGGGGTACGGCGAAGCCGGTTACCACCCGTTTGAAAATACACTGGACCACGGAAACTGGCTGGCGAGCAACGACTACAACTTCAACGCCTGTACCGAATGCCACGGCGCGAACCTGCGCGGCATGGACCAGGGGCTGCAGGACCGTCAACGTGACTGTACGCGCTGCCATAACCAAGCGCACTACGCCTCCGAATGGATGGAGGAGTCTCACGCCGCCCAACTGCGTGCGAGCAACTGGGAGTACACCGGTTGCTACAACTGTCACCTCGAAGAGGGCAGTGAGCAGGTGAACTTCGGCGGTGAAAACGGACAGTGTTCCCGTTGCCACACAGAGCCCAACGGCCCGGAAACCTGCACCACCTGCCACGGCGACTTCAGCGGTGATCCGAACGATCCGCTCAACTGGGCACCCCCCGCAGGATTGTACGGCGAGGAAGAAACATCGGAGATCGCGGTCGGCGCGCACCAGGTGCACCTGCAGGAAAGCTCCAACTACCATACCGTCTCCTGTGGAAGCTGCCACCGGCTGCCGGGCGATGTCGTCGGTCATATCGATGAGCTGCCCGCGGACGTGGTGTTCAGCGGTATCGCCGTCGCCGAGGGTCATGAACCGGTGTGGGACCATGCCGCCGGCACCTGCGCCTCGACCTATTGCCACGGCAATGCGACGCCGGTGTGGAATGAAGTGGACGGCACCTGGACCGGCTGCAGCTCCTGCCATGGTGTACCGCCGGTGGATGAGCAGGGCAATGTGACCTCCCCGCACTGGGAGGATATGAGTCTGACGGTCTGCTACAGTTGCCACGGCGAGGTCATCGACGACCAGGGGTCAATCATTTCACCGAACATGCATGTGGATGGTACGGTCCAGCGGTACGGCGCGAACTGATCGCCGAACGCGCGGCTCCGGAGGACGGTGTTAGGAGCATCGAACCCGGTTGACGCCGCATCCAAGTAACGGCTTGGTACAAAAACAATTTGCAATCTTTTTCACAAAGACACGGGAGAGTTCTGATGCAGCGCAAACTGCTATTCCTCATTTTGGCGGTCGTATTGGCCTTCGCCTATACTGCCGTCGCCCAGGATCACACCTACATCGGCGTCAAGAAGTGCAGCATGTGCCACAAGGGTGAGAAAAAGGGCAACATGTACGAGATCTGGGAAGCGAGCAAGCACGCCAAGGCCTTTGAAACTCTCGGCACCGATGCGTCGCAAAAGGTCTATGCCGACCTTGGAAAATCCGGCGATCCGCAACAGGATCCGGAATGCCTGAAGTGCCACATTACCGGTGCGGATGCGTCCGCGGAGGCGCGCGCCGATTTAAGTAACGAGAACGGCATCACCTGCGAAGCCTGCCACGGCGCCGGCTCGGACTACTACAAGATGTCCATCATGAAGGACCGTGAGGCGTCCATCGCCAACGGCATGGTGCCCAATCCGAAAGAGCATTGCGTGGACTGCCACAACGAAGAGAGCCCGACTTACATCCCGTTCAATCTGGAAGAACGCTGGGAGCAGATTAAGCACCAAATCCCTGAATGATGCAGGCAGGGGTGACCTGACGGATGTTTTCCGTGGGCTCATTTGAGACGGTCTTCCAGGCAGTCTTACGGCTTGAACTTCATACCCGACCGGTTGGTGACATTACCGGTCGGGTTTTCTGCTCTGTAGCCCGAATATTACATGAATGAGGAAAGCGATCTATGGTAAGGAGTGTTTTTTACAAGAAGATGTTCCCCAATTTGTCACTTCTTCCCGGAGACGGTTTGTACTCGAAGAAAAAGAGGAAAACTCGTTTTTTCATTCACTCTTCGGGCGGTCCCAACTGTGTTATCTGCTTTGTTCCGAAGGGGGAATGAAAAAATGAGTTTGGCTTGGGCACAATCTGTGCCGGTGAAAAACTGCATGTCGTAATACTATCTTATTG
>WJJA01000095.1 GCA_014729955.1 bacterium | reverse complement strand
CCCAGGGCAGAACCGGATCGGTTGCCGCGATGCGATGAGCGATCGCCATCCCGGCAAGCCCCTGCACCAGGTACCCCCCGGATTGTGTGCCGACGAACAGCGGCTCGCCGATCATGTCGCCGGGGTACTCACGAGTCGCGACAACTGAGACTTCGCCGCTTCTTTCAGCGCGCAGCAGCCGGAACTGATCGGTGTGCTCGGAGTAGAACACCGCTCCCTCCGGCGCGCCAAAGACCGCTATCAACGGAAGCGGCACACTCTCCGGTTCATCGAACAGCGGTTGCAGGTCGGAATCCAGTGCGAATACCACGGAACGATCTGAGGCGTAGCGGGCCGACACGATCAGATCGTCTCCCATGGGGGCGGACATGAAATCCACGGGCACTTCGTCAAATATCCCAGGCTGTAGGGGATCGCTGTAGCTCTCTTCATCCCGAGCTAAACCATCGGCAGTGACAAAATTGGCATGGACGCCGTCCTGTGCCTGCACAACCGATACCAGGGAGGGGAGTTCGTTCAACGTGACGGGTTCTACCGTTGCGGCGAGGCTCTTGGCGAGATGGGTGTCAAGCGATAGCGATTCCGTCGGATCGCCGGCGGGATCGTCGAAAAGATGCACACGCTCGCCGCGGAAACCGGCGACCGCGATCATCTGCTGTGCATCTTCTCCCACCAGGCCCATGAGCAGATCCGTCACATAAGCGTCTTCGTGAAGAGACGAGGGAAAAATCGTCACCGTGCCCTGCTCGCTGAGGCGTCCATGCACGGCGGAAGGCTGTCCGTCATGATCCGGAAATCCCGCGACGGCAAAGTGGAGCAGGTTGTCGATTACACGTGCATCCATGGACTGGAAGTAGATGTCCTCGGGATAGATCATTGTGCCGGTGGACGTCCAATCATGCTCAGGTGCATCGTCTCCGCTGATACGCCAGGCGCGCAGATCTTCGCCGTTATCGTCGAGAGCGATAACATGAAGGATACCGTTCCCGGCGCGCAGCAGCGGTTCGAAGTCGTTTCGGCGGCTGATATCCGACAGCTCGATGCTCTCAGTCCACATGGGAACACCGGATGACTCCAGCCTCATCACGCGGCAGCTTCCATTCGCTTCGAATCCGATCACAAAAACACCGCCTGTGCCGTCAGGTTCAACCTGCAGCATACCGCAACCGTCGAGTGCATTGATCACCCGATCTCCACCGAACGCGCGAGTACCGGCATTGTTCATGCGGTTGATACGCGGCAGTTCGTTATCCCAGTCACTGTAGTTGTAGACATACCAGAGGGCACTGTCACCCTGCATGGCCGCATGTGCGAACGGGTGGATTTCGCTTGCGAGCGTTCGTCCGATGACGGAATATCCGGGATATGTGCTGCCGCCGGCGCTGAGGGCAAAAAGCCTCAAGTCGTCTCGGTCCGATGAGACTTCTCGGGGATTGAGGAAAAAGACGGCATCGTTCGGGCCTTGGAATGCGAGGCAGCGGGCGGCGGCATCCACTTGCTCGGGCGGTACGCCGAATCCCAACCGTTCAGGTTCGCTCCACACCGGCTCGCCGTCGGCATTGTAACGCTGCGCGAAGGATTCACCTGAGCCGCCGTCGGCCTGAGTGGTCAGCACAACCGTGAAACCTCCGTCGCTCAAGGGTACTGCTTCGATGTGCCGAAGTGCAATGGACGGCGACGTAACCGGGACCGGACCGTCCGTAAAGCGAGGAACGAAGGTAGCCGGTTCAAGAATCTGTGCGTACCCTACGCGATGGGTCGAGCTGTCATAGCGGTTCCATACGAGCAGCAGGGCACCATCTTCAAGCAACACCGGTTGGGGTGCGAATTCCGCATCGCCGCCCGTGTGAAGGTTCAAGCCTGCTTCCCCCCAGATGTATTGTGCGAGGGAGGGAGACGTGGAAAAAAGCAGCAGGATGAACCCGGTTAACATCACTCGCAAACCGTGCATGAATCATCTCCCCTCGGTGGACTCACCGATACGTGTGTCGGCAGGATTGCCGTGTTTTTCGGTCGTCGGGTTCAACAGTTTCAGACTGTCGAGAGGTTTCCAGCGTTCGAACGCGTAACCGTACGCAGCATCAAGAACCCGTCGGATCTGGCCGAGGCTCTCCTTGTTCAGCCTCACCCGCCGTATGGTTTCAAAGTTTGAGGTGTCGAGCATTGACAGCAGTTTCCAGGCGCCGAGGTCGAGCGGAAGACCGGTCGCATTGTCCCGCCCCCGTTGAACCGCCCTGCCCTCGGCCGGTAGAAAAAACAGGCCGGTGCCCTTCCCTTCCGGCGTACTGGTCTCCATCCGGTATCCCATCTGCTCCAGCACCCGCAGCCTGTAGGTTATGAACAGGTTCTCCGCCTTTTCGCTGCTCGCGCCCAGCGCACGAAAATAGTCCAGCGTCAACTGGAACAGGGTTTCATGCTTGTCCTGATCGGCGAGAACACGGGCGAGAACTTCGAGGGCGGCCTGCGCCCAGACCAGGCTTTCGAAGCTATCATGTATCGAGCCGAAGCTGTCCAATAAGGAGGTATCACGCAGCAGTTGCAGTTCCGACCGAGTGGAAGGAGCCCACAGGAATTCGAGCAGTACAACCGGAACAAGCGGGACCGGCGGTCGCTTTCCGCCCGCGCGCGCGCCCTTTGCGATAAACGGCACCCGTCCGTACTCACGGGTAAAAGCGTGTACTACCAGGCTCGTTTCGCCGTGACGAAACCGTCTTAAAACGAGTGCTTCACTGCGAACCGTGTTCGCCACTGCCGGTACTCCCCGGATTCTCAAAAGATCTTACTAAAGTACGTCGAGGGTAGTCGTGATACAACGCAGTCGCGCGTATCACCTGAAAACGACAAACTGCCTGAGGCGGATGTTTTGGCTTGCCCTGTCGGCAGCATTCGCTATAGATTAGCTGCATCTGAATAAGGAGGACCCGCCTTTTGCTCAGATTTCACTGGAAGGATGATGCCACGCTTGTCGTATCCGGTCGCATGGATACTCTGACTATCCCCGACCTGGAAGATGTACTGCGAAGCGTCGATCAATCCATCGTTCTCGATTTGTCGGATGTAGACTATATCAACAGCGCCGGCCTCGGTCTGCTGCTTGGAACCCACCAGCGTTTAACGTCCAATGGACACTCTCTGACAATCGCCAATGTTACGGACTATGTACGTGAACTGCTGCAGATCACCGGACTTGACCGTATGCTGTCCCTGAAGTCCTGATGGTGGTTCCTGCCGCAGAGGTGCAACCTTTCCTCATGGACGGGGGGATGGGCACAACCCTGCAGGATAACGGTTACCCTCCGGATCGCCTTTCCGCCCAAGCGAATCTCGATTATCCAGAGCTGGTGCGTACGGTTCATGCACGTTTCATCGACGCCGGCGCGGAGATCCTGCTCAGCAATACCTTCGGTTTGTACAGGAAGGAGGATCATCCCCTGCTTGAAGCCGGTGTCGCGCTGTTATGTGAAGCGGTGCAGGGCACGGATCTTAGAGCCTGGATCAGTTGCGGCCCCTTCCCGCCGGGTATGAATCGGTCGACTGG
>WJJA01000094.1 GCA_014729955.1 bacterium | reverse complement strand
GCTTCTGGTCGAACGATTGACCTATTCCCGATGGGACAATATCGAGACGGCCGAGGAGCTGATCAAAAGCTTCCCGATCATGGAAGAGGTCGCTCGCCGGATGGGACGCATTGACAATGCCGTCACCAGCGAAGAGGTGCAGTCGGATGCTCGCCTGTCGGGACTGGTGAACTCGATGCTGGGGAAGATTTCAACCAGCCGTTCAGGACGAACAAACATTATCAATATTGACGTGGTGTCCGACGATCCACGGGAAGCCAGGGCAATTGCGCAGCACACCGCTGAAGTGTTCGCTGTCGTTCACGAGCAGCGAAAATCACGGCAGGATCGTGATACACGGGAATTTATCGAACGGCAGTTGAATCGTGCCCGTTCGCTACTGACAGAAGCCGAGCGCGACCTGGAACAGTTTCGCCGCTCAAACTCCGCGCCCCTGCTTCAGGATAATGTGAGCGACGAGCTTACACGTTTGAACGATTTGAAGTCCGAACTGCGTGGTGTCGACTACCAGATCGATGATCTCGAAGTGCAGTATGCGCAGCTTCGCCGGCGGATGGAACAGTCGCTTTCCAAGCCGGAAAATGAGAGAACTCGCGATTGGCTCAAACGGATGGACTCCGGGGCAGCCCAAGGCACGCCAACATTCGAAGACACCCTGAACCGGTTTACATCCGGGCTGGATTGGGTGAATACGGAAACGGGAAAAGCTATTGTCTACTCCAGCATGAGCGGACAGTTAATGCAGCTGGAACTGCGAATGCGGGAACTGGAAAAGTACTATAATCCGGGTTACCCGGAGATACGGGAGGTGCAGGACCAGATCAATGAATTGCTGGGGGTCATGGAGAGGGAAATCCGGTCCAACCTGGATCTGCTCCAATCCAAACGTCAACGCCTCGTCACTGTCATCGACAGTCTGCAAACGGTACTGAAGAATGTGCCGGCCGGCATGCGTGTGTTTTCCGAACTGACACGCGAGGTGAATTTACGCACACAACAGTATGAACAACTGAACGAAAAGTACCAGGAAGCGCTCATACGTGAAGCCGACCAGGAGGATGAGGTCACAGTCGTTCGACCCGCGATGCTGAACATGACACCGATCAATATCGACATGTTTCGCACGGTGAGTGTCGGCGTGGTGATCGGCTTTTTTCTCGGCGTAATCCTGGCGTTTCTATTTGAAACGTTTGACACCTCCATCGGGACGATTGAAGATGTAGAAGACTATCTGCAGGTTCCGGTGCTCGGTGTCATTCCTCACATGGAACTGGAAGACCTGGTGGAGGATCTGCTGGAACGGTTCCCGCAATGGGAAAGCAATCCAAATCTGGAGGCATCCGCACGCCTGATTACCCATTTTGCCCCCAAGGATCCCGTTGCGGAAGCCTTCCGCACCTTACGCACCACTTTGCAGTTTCGCTTGATGTCACGTAATATCAAGACCATCGTTGCAACCAGTGCCGCCCTGCAGGAAGGTAAAACCACGACTCTCGTGAACCTTTCGATTTCGCTGGCACAGGATGGAAAGAAAGTTTTGCTGGTCGGCTGCAACCTGCGTCGACCGACGATCTACCGTGTATTCGGAATCGAACAGAGCCCCGGAGTGACGGATATTGTCCTCGGCTCCATGCAATGGCGTGAATCGATCAAAGATTTCAACGATATCATCATGGGCGACCTCGGAATGGACACCACCCTGATGACCCCGGGGATCGACAATTTGCACATTGTGACCAGCGGGCGTGTCCCGCCGAACCCGTCGGAAATGCTCGGCTCCACCCAGATGAAGGCGTTCCTGGAAGAAGCCCGCGAAGAATACGATATCGTGCTGGTCGATGCCCCGCCGATTCTGCCGGTCACCGACGCTGCGATTCTTGCCAACCGTGCGGATGCCGTCCTGCTGGCGTACCGTTCCGGTAAGGTACCCCGTGCCGCGTTGCGACGAGCGAAGGTCCAGATCGAAGCCGTGGGCGGCAATGTGCTGGGCGTGGTCCTGAACGATCTGAAGTCGGAAATTGTCGGCGGTGCGGATTCGCAATACTATTACGGACGATATTACGGTGAAGGAAAACGGCGCGAGGATGATCTGGTCGGCGAAGAGAGCGGGAAAGGCGGTGGACCGATTCGCCGCATGGTAAAAAGGCTGCCGGGATTCGGCGGGAAATAGGGACGATTACAGTGCCGACACGGACCCTCAGCCTGTTTGATCCCGCCCAACGTGTTCGCAATACGATCATCGCCGGTGTGGTGGTGCTTCTGTTTTCCTTCCTTGTGGCGATGAGCGTGGGTGCCGATGAAAAGCTGGCTTTCATGGTCGCCGGGGGAATTGCACTTTTTCTGCTCTCCTTTACCAGCACGGACTTCGCCCTTTCCGTTCTGATTCTCTCCATGCTGCTTTCCCCGGAATTCACGTTCGGCAGCGCCGGCGGCGTGGGGCAAATGTCTCAGCGCAATGTCGTCATACGCCTGGAAGACCTGATTCTGGCCATTATCACGATCTCATGGCTTGCGCGGACGGCGGTTAACAAAGATCTGGGGGTATTTGTCCGGACCCCCTTGAACCAGGCGATCTTCTATTATTGGTTGGCCGGCTTGTTTTCCACGATCCTCGGCATCTTTGCCGGCAATGTCCGTCCGGCGATCGGGATTCTTTATAATATCAAGTATTTTCAATATTTTCTAATCTATTTCATGGTGAATTCCTATGTGAACGACATGAATGCATTGCGGCGGTACTTCCGGCTGATCATGCTGACCGCGATCATCGTATCAGCGTATGCAATGACGCAGATTCCCCAGGGACAGCGTGTTTCCGCCCCCTTTGAGGGTGAGGCGGGTGAAGCGAATACGCTGGGCGGTTACCTCGTACTGATGATGGCGATCAGCCTGGGGATCATGTCGCAGGCGAAAAGCCTGAAACCCCTGGTGTCCTGGGGAGGGCTGCTGCTGTTCATGAGTGTGCCGTTTCTCTATACGCTGTCCCGCTCCTCCTGGATTTCCCTGATACCGGTGCTGTTTGTCGTGTTCCTGATGACGCCGCGGCGCGGTTTCCTGTTGCGGATCGGATTGCCGGTGCTGGTCATACTCCCGCTGGTCTTGCCCGATTCCGTGTATGAGCGATTTGAATACACCTTCACCGACAGTTGGGCAACACGGGAAGACGTTGTCATGGTCGGAGACACGACATTGGATCCTTCGACCTCGGCACGAATTACGTCATGGTCCAGCACAATCGAGCAGTGGACGGAACGGCCGGTTTTCGGATGGGGTGTCACCGGGGCCGGCTTCAAGGACGCACAATACTTTCGCATCCTGGCGGAAGCGGGCGCGCTCGGATTGACCCTCTTCCTTTACCTTCTCTTCCGCATCGGGCAGGTGAGCCTTCATTCCATTCAAAGGCTCGACAGGCAACGTCACGCAAAATGGTTCGGCATGGCAATCGGTTATTATGCGGGCTTCTGGGGATTGTTAACCCATGGAATCGGCGCCAACACATTTATTATCGTACGCATTATGGAGCCGTTCTGGTTCTTGACCGCCCTTGTAATAATGCTTCCCGATATGATAGAGAAAGAAGAGAGTATGATCGAGAGCAAAAAGCGACAATCCGGACTTGAACAACTGGATGTTGATACCAAAGAAAAAGAAGCCCTGCGCAAACTCTTACATCCGGGAGATTCGCCTTGAGACGATGCCCCGTTTGTCAATCCTATCCGACATCCGTCTCACACTTCCACGAGATCGCCTATCTGCATTGCAAAATGTGCGGGTTGGTCTATCGAGAGACCCCGGAAGACCCGCAGGAACGCGAACGGTACTACCGTGACCTCAACCCGGCGGCAGCGGTCGAAGTGTCGAAGCAGGAGCTGTACGGGGCTGTTCTGGACAAAGCCGAACAATTAATGAATGCAACCGGTCGAAAAGGAACCGGATACACACTTCTGGATGTTGGTGCGGGCACCGGCTCATTCATGCGTTTTGCGTCCAGGCAAGGTTGGGATGTGTGCGGTGTCGATCCTGTCCCCGACCAAACGGAGCAGCCTGCAGGTACAGACCTCTCCATCCATTCCGGCACCCTGCCTGACCTTTCGTCTACTTTTTCCGAATTTGACCTGATCACCTACTGGGATGTCATGATGTACATCGATGATCCGGTGCATGAGATGAATCTTGCGTTCCAACGACTGCGAAAAGGGGGACTCATTTATCTGCGCGTGCGGAACCATCCGGTGATTCGCGCCATGGAAAAGGTATGGGCGGCAACAAAGTTTCTGCACGGCTGGAGCAATCCGGCCGTCTATCATCCATATAACTATTCGCCCGGGTCGATGCGTACATTGGCAACATACATCGGTGCCCATCACGATCTGAACAACGGCCGTTTGACTCGTGGCGATGCCTACGGGGTCGGACGCGGGGGCAGGGCGATCGATACCGCGAAACGCCTGGTGGAACGCTTTACCGACGGGCTGCATATCCTCAGTGCCGGGACATGGATTGTGTCACCGACCCTGGATGTATGGCTTTGGAAGGAGAATTGAACATTGCGTAGAGGGAGAAGACGTCGTCACAGCCTCTGGCAGAACAGCACATTCAAACGGTATGTATTGATGGGTGTCCTCATCATTGCCGCTTCGCTGTTGGCCGTGCTGATTGCCGGGCTTCTGGAGGATGACTATACCTTTTACTATCCCCGAGATGAAGCACGGGTAGAAGAGCAGCCCAACCCCTGACAGGGCCGACGATCTGACTCAAGCGTCCGCGGGTTGGTACTGCAGGAAGAGAACCCCGCGGTGCGATGACAGGTTCTTATGATCGATCATCTTCCATGTGGTGGTTTCCAGCACCTTCCATTCCTTGATGCCCTCCGCCCCTTTCCAGATCAGCAGGAAACCGTCCGGCTTTAATAGCGGCGCGGACCACGGCACGATTTCCTTCAGCATACCGACATAACGCGCCGTCACACAGTCAAAAGATGGATCGTCCAGGTGCGCCGGCAGTGTCTCGGCACGGTCGTGCAGGACGGTCACATTTTTCAGGTCCAATTCCTGAACCATACGTTTCAGGGCAAGGGTCTTTGCGCGGCGAGAATCGAGGAGGGTCACTGCCAGGTCGGGCGCAGCAACGGCCAGGCAGATGCCCGGGAAGCCCCCGCCGGTGCCGAGATCCAGGATGGTGCTCACCTTCGAACGCCAGCGCTCATTTTGCAGGCACAGAAGGCTTTCCCAGAGCGATACCAGCAGAACCTCGTTTTCGCTTTTTCGTGAGATCAGGTTGATGTCACGATTGATTTCCCGTACCAGCAGCAGGTGATCAAGCAGCTTCTGCCTGCGTTCAGGGGGCAACTCCAGTCCCAAGTCATCGACGATTTGTTCAACGGCTGTCGAGGTGATGATTTCCACATCGCCTGTTACTCCAGACCAGGGGTAGGCCGCCTTGTCGGAGGATAGAGTTTTACGTTTGCGCCTGCGTCCGGCGTCCGATGTTCCGCTTCCCGGGGCCGGCTTTCGTTCCGAACGATGTACGGAGCTTGCGCGACCTTTGCCTGTGCGCCGTCCATCGGGCCGTTTTCTCTTCGGATCGGCGCCTTGGTCTCTCCGCTTCCCGGAAGGTTTCCCCGGTTTCCCGGCGGATCTGGAAGAAGGTTTCCTCGGACCACGGTTTCCCGGTTTGGGTTTTGCATCGGATGAATTTCGATTCATATCGTCCTCATGCGGCAGCTCCGCCGGATGTCTTCTTCAAAAACACAAGCAGGATCGCAAGATCGGACGGCGTTACACCCGCCAGCCTGGACGCCTGACCGAATGATTCCGGTTTGTGTCGTTTCAGTTTCTCCCGGGCTTCCGCGGAAAACCCTGGGACACTGTCGTAATCGAATTCCAATGGGATTCGCCGTTTCTCCTGCCCTTTCACACGCTCAATTTCGCGCCGCTGCCGCTCGAGGTAACCTTCATAGGTAACCTCGATTTCAACAGCTTTCCGTACAGCCGGTTCTAAGGAAAGACCTTCCGTAAGATCGCTTCCAAGAAGATCGACAAGGCGCTGCAAGGTTACCTCGGGTCGTTTCATCATGTGGTCTAGACTCTCCACACGCGCCGGGTCTTTCCCGCCGTCATAGACTTCTCGACGGGGAACACGGACCGTTTTCAAGCGATCGATCCACCGCTGCACCCGGTCGGACCGTCGACGGATCGCTTCATACCGTTCCGATGAGATCAGGCCGGCGGAGAAAGCTTTCTCCCCCAACCGTGCTTCCGCATTGTCCTGACGCAGCAGCAAACGGTATTCTGCACGGCTGGTAAACATGCGATAGGGTTCATCGATATCCAGCGTCACCAGGTCATCGACAAGAACGCCGCCGTACGATTCACTGCGGTCCAGGTGCAGCGGTTCACGCTTCAGCACTTGCAGCGCAGCGTTTGCCCCGGCGATCAGGCCCTGGATGCCTGCCTCTTCATAACCGGAGGTACCGGCAATCTGGCCGGCGAGGTACAGCCCTCCGATACGCTTGGTTTCAAGTGTGCGACGTAGCTCTCGCGGCGGTACGACATCGTATTCGACCGCATACCCGGGACGTCCGATTTCAGCCTCTCCGCATCCCGGCAGGGAGCGAAGCGCCTGCAACTGCACTTCCACCGGCATGCTGGAGGAAAAGCCGTTCAGGTAAAGCCAGGGGTGCCCCACCCCTTCCGGTTCAAAGATCAGGGGATGAGCCGGCCGGTCCGGGAAGCGCATCACCTTGTCCTCGATCGAAGGACAATACCGCGGTCCGACGGATTGAATCGTTCCGTTGTACATCGGCGATTCATCGATGCGAGCGCGGATGAAGCCGTGCGCCTTCTCGTTGGTATGCAGACGCCAACAGGGGTGCTGCTCACGGTGACGCCGAGTGGTCTCATGGCTGAAAAACCAGAGATCTGCCTCAGAATCCTGCCGTTCAAGGCGCTCCAGGTCGATGGTTGACTTTACCACGCGCGGCGGTGTGCCGGTTTTGAAGCGCAACAGGGGAAAGCCCATGTGCTTCAGGCTGTCGGACAAGGCATTGGAGGCGTTTTCGTGGTAGCGGCCGGCCTGGTGTTGTCGTTCGCCGACATGAATTAAGCCGCGCAGGAAGGTGCCGGAACAAAGAATTACGCTTCGTGTCAGAACGGGTGTTGAGCGTCCGGCGGTCTGAACGGCTGTGACCCTGCCGTCGCGTGTAAGAATCGCTACAGCTTCATCTTCAAGAATATCCAGTTCCGGGTATCGCGCGGCGATCAAACGTTCAATCGCGTCCGTATAGCCGTCACGGTCAACCTGTGCACGCGGCGACCAGACAGCGGGTCCCTTGGAACGGTTCAGCATCCTATACTGAATCGCGGAGAGATCGGTGGCACGCCCCATCAGGCCGCCGAGCGCATCGATCTCTTTGATGAGCTGCCCCTTCGCGGTGCCGCCCATCGCAGGGTTGCAGGAAAGGCGCGCAAGGGCGTTTTTCTGCAGGGTAAGGAGGGCGGTATGGGCGCCGACACGGACCGCAGCCGCAGCGGCTTCCACACCGGCATGTCCCCCGCCTATGATCACAACATCGTACATCGCGTTTTGACGTTCCTGTTCTGTTTCCCGGAGACGACAGCGTTTCCGGGCTGCGAGCCCGGTCCGGCACAAAGCATTGATATTCTGTATCGATTGACTTCGCAGAACTCGAGCTAGATGGAGTAAAACCTAGAGTTTGCAGGTGTTTCACGTGAAACGATCTCGCAGGAATAAGAAGATTCCTGTTTCACGTGAAACACTCACTTGCCGATACAGAAGTTTGCGAAGATGTGGTGCAACAATTCTTCGCTGTGGCTCCGTCCGGTGATTTGCCCAAGTGTGTCGAGGGCTGTACGCAATTCAACGGCGATCAGTTCCAGCGCCGAACCGGTCTCCAGCACGGTGATCGCTCGTTCCAGGGCTGCGCTAGTGTCTGACAGTAAGCGGTCGTGACGAGACTCCCAAAGGATCACCGAGTCGGGGTTGTATCCTTCTAGCAGACGATCAGAAACCAGATGTTGCAAGGACTCAACGCCCTCTCCTGTTGTCGCACTGATCGCAAGGTCCACATCTTCAAGCCGGTCGGCCAGTTCCTGCCCCGGCGAAAGATCGTATTTGTTTACAACCCTCAGCAAGGGCGGACCTGCCGAAAGTGATGAGGGCGGGAGGGACGGTTCCGGCGGGGCAACCAGCCAGATGACCAGGTCCGCTTCTTTCATCAACGCGTTGGTGCGGTCTGTACCGGCACGTTCGATCATGTCCGCCGATTCCCTAAGACCCGCGGTGTCGTACAGATGAACCGGAAGACCGTTCCAGTCCAGCACGACATCGAGATAGTCGCGAGTGGTGCCGGGTGTTTCGCTGACGAGGGCACGCTCATGGCCGGCAAGACGATTCAGCAGTGTCGATTTGCCGGCGTTGGGGGCACCGGCAATCACGATACGTGCTCCCTCGCGCAGGAGACGGCCCGCCTTGAACTGTTGACGCAGTTGCGTAAGGTCGTCGTGGAGCGATCTGGTCCGGTTGATCGTAACTTCGGCGGTTTCCAGTTCAAGTTCTTCTTCGACGAAGTCCA
Organism: bacterium; assembly: GCA_014729955.1. Taxonomy (GTDB): domain Bacteria; phylum Electryoneota; class Electryoneia; order Electryoneales; family Electryoneaceae; genus WJJA01. The sequence goes on along the minus strand of WJJA01000094.1, from coordinate 10,933 downwards.
GGCTTAATTCTACACGTGCAAGCAAATCCAGCAGGCGTTGTTGAAGCTCCTCCACCCTTGCCCGCATACCCCCCTGCATCATCCGCGCCGCTGCACGTACCGCCGTTGTCGTGCGCGCTTCGATCAGGGCTGCCACGGCTTCCGCCTCGTCCAGGCTCATCTTTCCGTTCAGGAAGGCGCGCTGCGTGAATTCACCAGGGCCCGCCGGTCGTGCCCCAAGGTCCACCAGTCGATCGTAAACCGAACGAAGGACCGCCCGCCCACCGTGGCAGGAAAACTCCACCAGGTCTTCACCCGTGTAGGATGCCGGTGCTCGCCACAGCAGCGCGACCGCCTGGTCCAATACATGGCCCTGCTCGTCTACCAGCCGTACCAGGTTGGCTTCACGAGCGTTGAAGCTGCAGAAGCGGTGCGGATTGTCCGTGGCGCGGCCGGCGATGTCTATCGCACGGGGGCCGGTAACCCGAACGACCCCGAGGGCGGAGTTGCCTTCCGGGGTCGCAACGGCTGCAATGGTATCTTCAACGCTGTCGATCAAGCTTCGTCCTGCTTCTTCTTCTCTTTTTCCCTGCGCCGCTGTTCACGGTTCTGCAAACGTTTGGCCTCCGCTTCCTTCTGCTTCTTCATCTGTTCAAGATCCTTTTCCAAGGCAGGGTCACTGACCTTCATCAGCTTGGTCTGACCCCAGCTCAAGATGTTGAACAGGGTGTAGTACAGCGTCAGGCCGCTGGGGAAATTATTAAAGATCAATACCAGGAATACCGGCATGAAATACAGCATGATCTTCTGGTTCGGATCGGTCGCTGAGCTGGTGGACTTGGACTGCAGAAATGCAGTTACCCCCATGATAAAGGGAAGAATCGCCACATGAGCGCCGTAGAGCGGTACCGAAAACGGCAACTGGAAAATGACGTCCGGTTGCGAAAGGTCGCTGATCCAGAGGAAGAAAGGCTGACCGCGCAGCTCAATGGTTGAGCGGAAGACAATAAACAGGCCGTACAGCAGCGGCATCTGCAGAAACAAGGGCCAACACCCGCTCGCGGGATTGACCTTGTGCTCCTTCATCAGTGCCCCCATCTCCTTCTGCAGCTTTTGCGGGTTTTCTTTGTACTTCTCCTGGATCTCCTTCATCTTCGGCTGCAGGAGCTGCATTTTCTTCATAGACATATGCGACTTGTGGGTCAGCGGCCAAACCAGCAGCTTGACCAGGACCGCAAACACAAGCAATACCACACCGTAATTCGGGATGAATCCATGCAAAAAAACCAGGGTGTAGAAAACGCCCTGGGAGAAGGGCTTGATGATCGGCCAGCCCCAGGACATTGCGCTGTCGAGCGTAGGATCAACTTTGTCCAGGAGGTCGTTTTCCAACGGCCCGATATAGACTTGAATGGTTTCATCCAGTTCACCGGATACGAGATTGTACCGCAAGCCGCTTTCTACAATGGCTGCTTTGCGTTTTGAATACAAGTCAAGCGTATCGGGCCAGGCAGCGAAATAGGAACCGTCCGCCGGTTCCTTCGGCACCATGGCTGTGAGGAAATACTTGGTGCGCTGGCTGATCCAGGTGGGATTGCCCGTCGGGATTTCTTCCTTAAACTTCTTTCCCTTGAAGCCCATCTTGTCGGTTTTGGACCCGATTCGTGCCGCTGCTTCGGTGTACTGCAACTCCTGCGTGGTATCGGGTTCCGTATAGGCCATCCCCCCGCCCCACGTGAACAGTGCACTCGCCGCGCCGGTCATGTCGGCCAGCCCACGACTTTCGATGTGAACATCGAAACCGTATTGGTCAGGATAAAATGTGTAGGTCTCGCGATACCAGCGATCCTGACCCAGCGGCAGGGTAAATGCGATCGATTGCGGGGAGCCCCCTTCCCGTAACTGCATCGTCCGGCTTTTGTAGTCGATCGCAAATCGTTCCTGCTCGGTCAGCAACAGGCCGCGGTTACCACGTGCGACAAGGACGAGGTTGCGTTGCGCATAGGCTTGCTGAACCAACTGCTCAGGTTCATGGAGATAAGGTTTCGTATCCTTGATGATATAGGACCGAATGCTTGCGCCTTCCGTGCTGAATTCCGCAGAGTACAGCGGGGTTTCAATCGTGATCGTTTTCTGCGGCAGCCTGGGCAGAGTGTCACGGGCGGCAGGATCGACCGTTTGCCGTTGCAGCGGTTCCGGTTGAGCCACGGGATCCGGCGATTCAAGCGGTTTCTCGGCTGCGGTTGTATCGGATACAGCGCCGGTAGAGGTATCGGCCGTCTGTTGGGACGGTTCCGTACCTTCGGGTTGTTCCGGGTTGATCAGCTTGTAATACTGCGGCATCAGCAGCAGGATCAACCCGATGATCAGGAAAGCGATAATGGTGTTGCGGTCCATGGCGGCCGTTCCGTTTGGTGCCTGTGCTCCCCCCGCAGGGTGACAGGGACTCTATCTTACCGGTGTGGTCAAGCGGACATCTATCTTCTTGTTAGTTTTGCGTTTATATGCGTTCTCGCCATCGGGTCCGGGCGGTACGGGATCATATCCGCCGGGATGCAACGGGTTGCATTTTGCCAGGCGCATCGTTGAAAGCAGGACACCCCGGGCAAACCCGTGTTCGTGAAGCGCTTCTTCGGCATACCGACTGCAGGAGGGGGTAAAACGGCAACGGCTGCCCAACGCCCATAATGCAGGTGAAAGCACCAGGCGATACAACCGGATTAACGGCTGCCCGATTCGACGGGCGATCCACCGATCATATGTGCGCAACCGTTTCACGGTTTGCCTCGCATGGTAGACGTGTCGATTCCGTTCCGTTCCATCTTATCCCGCATGCCCCTTGCACGCGCCAGCAGACCTTCCAGGTGGTCCAGAAACCGATTCCAATCGGATGGTGCTTCGTACAGCCTGATCACAAGGTCGGTGCGATCAGGGAACAGCGATTTGTTGCGTCGGTAAAACTCACGCAGCCGGCGTCTTGCATAGTTCCGTTTGACGGCAGAGCGAAAGATTCTGCCGGGCACAACGCTCGCAAACCGTCTGCGCGGTGACGGCAAAAAAAAAGGGTGACGCCTGAACCGCGCACCCTTCGTCCTGTGCGGAACAAGCGAAGAAATACGCTTCGGCCGCGCAGGATTTCGTGCTTTCGCACAGTCTCACGCGGTTCAGTCATGCGACACGGTCAGACGCTTGCGACCTTTCGCGCGGCGACGTTTCAGTACAGTGCGACCGCCACGCGTCTGCATGCGAGAACGGAATCCGTGTTTGTTACGACGCTTGCGGTTGTGCGGTTGAAAAGTGCGTTTCATCGTTCTATCCCAACGTCAAATGATGCTTTATCCCTGGAAAAGCGTACCGGCTTGGAACCTCGGAATATAGAGGCATGTATGCCGCCTTGCAACTCTCGTGTTCATGGAGCGTTCCACTGGAGACGTACGAAGGAACCATGGCAAACGTTCCCAACGATCCATACATTCCTCCGAACCGTGCGAAACGTCAGAGGTAAACATACGCCCGGGCAAGTCAACGCCTGTGTTTCCGGCCTGCGGCGAGTTCAAACAATGGATGGTTTATGCATAAGCGGGGTTTTCACCTATTGAGGCGACAGCATCGCCGGGCATCGTTCGTCGCCCGACATCTCATTGTTCTGATGACCGTTTCTGCTCTCACCTGTTTCGCCGATGCCGGCGAACGACTTTCCGCCTACGATCTGGGTGCGCTGGGAACGGTCGAAGGGCCGCCCGGCCTGGCAGTACGCAAAGTCTCCCCTTCCCTGGCGATTCTTTCTTCCCCGCATGATTCAACCGTTGCGGTGTTTCGAGGGTTGCAGAACGAGCCGCGCAGTCTTCAAGCGATCATGCAGGACAAAGCGAGGGAGCACAACCTGCCGGTTTTCGTACGGCCCGTGCATCGAGGCCTTCTGAAAGAACTGGGCATGTCGCAGGGGCTGTTTGTGCATGGAACCCAGAACCACTCTGCCGCCTCGGAATCGACGTCAAAGCACGTGCGCTACATGATGGTAGCGGGTTACCGGAAGGGTAACGAAGTCTACCTGCTGGAAAGCTGGACGGATCATGTACCGGAGGGTGTGTTGCCCCTCAACGGATTACAGCGGAGTTGGAAGCCGAACGCGGACGAATGATCCAGTTGCCCAGTTTACGCTCGACCAGCAGGTGAACGGTTTCGTGCAGGACTTCCGATGCCTGGATCGCTGCCACCGGATGCCCGCGCTCGGCAAGAACGGCACGGTGGGGCACACTTTGCGGTCCGAACCGCGTGTATACTTCGTGATCCCCGTTATACAGCACCACCATCGGCACACCTCGTGCCGCCGCCGCCTGCACAATCCCGGTATCCACCGTGATCAATGCATCGCATCGAGCGATCAGCGCCGTCGCCTCGAGCATGCCCGGCGTCGGCTGATACCGGACCTGCTCGAATTCCTCCTCCAGGCTGCGCAGCAAGGACTGGTCGGAAGGCATTCCCAACGCGACAAAGCGAACATTCGGCTCAATCGATACCATTTCGCGTATGAACGCCCGCCATCCCTGCAGTGTCCAGACACGGCTTTCCGATAACGCTGATACATTCAGCGCCAGGCAGCTGTGCTCGTGTTCCTGCTTTGTAAGGTGCCCGTCGGCCCACTCCTCCGCCTCAGGGGTTGTGCCGATGCGGAGGCGACGACTGATACTTGTCGGATCCACGCCGAACGGTTGCATCATCCGCACAAAGGCGACACTGCGATGTTCATTGTCCCAATCGTGCGGAATCGGATGGGTTAAAAACCGGTCATGCTGCGGATGGGACAGGGCGATCCGAAGAGGAGCGCCGGACAGCAGCATGACGAGCAATTCCGTCACGGACGGATGCCCTTTGGGCATCATGACCACATCCGCCTTATATTTTTTGATCTGGTAGAGCGTACGGGGCCATGTTGTGATTTTGTTCCAGAGAAAGACCTTGTCGACATTGGGATCAACCAGTGCAAGTTCATATCCGGCGGGTTTCACCATCACTGCAATGCGTGTACGAGGCATTTCTTTGGATAGCGCGTGCAACAGGGGTGAAAGGATCAGGTAATCGCCGCGATGAACTGGAGCGAGCACCAGTATCCGTTCGGCCCGTGAGGGCTGCATTGCGTCATGATGGTGTTTGGGCTTCGGCAGCCACCGCGCCAGCGTGTGGAAGAAGAAGCTGCGTCGCCGGCCGCTAGACAGAAAACGACCACTCATCGTTGTGTCCCGTGTAATGCCTTGTTGAAAGATCGCTCAACACCGTCCAGCATGCTCTCCAGAGTGAAGCGGGATCGGATACGTTCCCGTGCCCGGTTTCCCATGTCGGATAATACAGACGGATCGGCTTCCAGAGACTGTAAAAGCCGTATCCAGGCTCCCGTATCTCCCACCGGAACCAGCGACCCGGCACGGCCGTGATCGAGCAGGTAGGGGACATCACCCACCGGGGTTGCGGCGACCGGTATCCCCTGAACCATCGCCTCCATCAAGGTGTTCGGCATGCCCTCTTCACTCGAAGGCAGCACCACAAGGTCGGCTGCGGTGAATTGGTGTGCCGCCTTGTCCGAAAACCCGGTAAAATGCACCCGGTCCGCAAGCTGCAGGCGTTCGGCTTTTTGCCGAAGAGATACGGCTTGACGGCCTTCGCCCATCACCACAAGCGTCCAACGGCTTTCAGGATCCAAGCCGGCAAACGCATCAAGAAGATCTTCGACACGTTTCACGCCGGTCAGGCGGCCGGCATACAATGCGACGAGAGAGTTCTGCTCCACACCCCAGTTGCGGCGAATGCCGGCGGGGTCTGCTGTGGGTGAAATCGGTTCAATCCCGTTGGGAACGACATCAATGGTGTCCGGATCGATCCAACCGAAACCAAGATACGTATCACGAATGCGTTCGGAATTGGTCAGGATGCGCCTGGTGAACCGGTGGGAGAAACGATGGCGAAGGCGGTTTTTCAGAACAGGGAAGCCGTTGCGATGAACAACAGGAATGGCGGCGGAACTTGCGGCGACACCGGCTGTGCGGATGTCGCGGTTGTGATGGGCGACCAGAACATCGGCACCGAAACGTTTCAGCAACGTCCGCAGGTAAAAGATCATCGGCAGATGGTAGTCGGGGCCGGGCTTCAGGTCGACTGTTTCCAGGCCGGACTTGCGAGCTTCCACCGGTAGCGGCGTGCCGGTTCGCCCGACCAGCAGGATGGAATGCCCACGCTCGGCAAGGCCGGCGGCGGTCCGCAGGGTCCAGCGCTCTCCTCCCCCCCAATCCACCGCGAAATTGTTGAAGACGATACGCATCAGTCGACATCCCCGCACGTTGCCTGCAACACCGGTTCAAGCTGATCCAGCATCGCGTTCCAGGAAAAGGACTGTTCTACCCAACGGCGAGCTGCCTGTCCAATCTGAAGACGCTCCGCGGGCCGATCGATCGCATATTTCATCCTTTCGACGAGTCGCTCGGCATTGTCGGGTTCGACCATCCAAAGATCGCGGTCCGGCTGGAAGACCTCCCGAACCCCCCCTCCTCCGTCGGTGCAGATCACCGGCAGCCCGGCGCCCATCGCCTCGAGAATGACATTGGACAAGCCTTCCCGTATGGACGGCTGAACCACAAGATCGGCTGCACGCAGCCAGGGTTCAATCGAATCCTGATGTCCGGGTAAAAAGGCCTGATCCTGGATACCGAGATCCGCTGCCAACATCTCCAGGGCAGGGCGTTCCTTCCCTTCGCCGAGGATATACGTTTGGAGTGTCGGTGCTTCACCCTTCAGCTTCGCGGTCGCCCGGAGTAGAAGGTCCCACCGTTTTTCCGTCCCGAGACGACCGGCGCCCAGCACCAGGAACGCATCGGTCGGGATCGAAAGCTGCCTGCGCAGGGCGAGTTTTTCGGCTTCTGAAACGGATTCGATCAGGTCGACACCATTTCGGACAACATCTATCGGCATGCGACGCATCCACGGTGTTTCGCGCAAGGTGTCGCGGATGGCATCGGCGTTGACGACAATGCGGTTCGGGATACGCCCGTACCGTGCCCTGTCACGCCAGTGCCTGTCCCTGAGACGCCTCACGACTCCCAAACGCAACAACACCGGCCTTCCTGCCGTCTTAGCGGCTGTACCCGCCAGCCAGTAATCGCGTACCCGTGCCGGCAAAACCAGGTCATAGTTCGGAAATTCTGTCAGCAGGGCGAAGAAGGTGAACAGATCCCAGTCGTTTAAGAACGGCAACCGTTTCAGCGGCACCGGGCTCTGCATACGGTTGCTCCAGAGATCGGTCCGGCGGACGAAGAGATGCACATTGTAGCCACGATCGATCAAGCCCTCAGCGGTGTGGAGCACCCATTTTTCCGTGCCGGCCCAAATACGACTGGAACAGACCATGGCGATGGATCGCGGCTTCATCACGTTTGGTCCTCATCCGTCGACAACAGCTTCTGTTGGCGCGCAAGATCGCGATAGACACGATTTTCCCGCAGAAGTTGATCGTGGGATCCTTCTGCGATCAGGCGGCCCTCGTCGATCACCAGGATGCGTTCACTTTGGCGCACGGCCGCCAGGCGGTGTGTGACAGTAACGACGGTTCGCCCTTCCGCAAGACGCGCGAGCGCGGCATTTACCGCTTCTTCAGACTCAGGATCCAACGCGCTGGTGGCCTCATCCAGAATGACAATCGACGGATTGCGCAGCAGGGCGCGCGCGATACTGATGCGTTGCCGCTGACCGCCGGACAGGAGCGCCCCTTCTTCCCCGACAATGGTGTCGTACCCCTCGGGCAGAGAACGAATGAAATCATCCGCGTGGGCTTCCCGTGCCGCATGGATAATTTCCTCCTCCCCGACATCGTCCATGCCGTACGCAATATTTTCGCGCACAGTGGTGTGAAACAGCACCACCTGCTGCGTCACCACTCCGAAAAGACGACGTAACGCGTGAAGGTCGTAGGATCGCAGGTCTGTATCGTCCAGCCGAATGGACCCTTCCACAGGATCGTAAAACCGCGGCAGCAGGTTCAATAGTGTACTTTTGCCGGAACCGGATTTTCCGACGACGGCCAGTCGCTCGCCCTGCTGAATGGTCATGGCAATGTTGCTGAGCACATGGGGTTCATCCGGCTGGTAGCGAAAGGAAACATTGTCGAAGCGGATCGATTGACGAAAGGTGCCCGGAACCGGTGCGCCGGGGGCGGGCAGCATGCGTGGAGGAGTGTCAAGTACACGGAAGACCCGTTCTCCGGCTGCTTCGGCGACACGGATATTCGCATACAGGTTGGTCATGCTGCCGACCGGGCTCAGCAGGCCGAACAGCAACACCAGGAATCGCACAAAATCCCCGGAGGGAATGGTGCCGCGCACAAGGACCAGCTCACCCCCGACATACAAAATGCCGGAAAAAATCAGAATGCCGACCAGTTCCGTACTGGGGATGGTCAGGCGACGCAGGGATTCACGACGTACCGCGCTTCGATAATAGGCATGGGTGCGTGCCTGAAACCGCTCGGATTCGAATGCCTCTGCGCTGAATGCCTTCACCACACGAATGCCGGAGAACGTTTCCTGCAGCTGCGACGTGATCCCGGCGACGGCTTCCTGCATGGAGGCCGCATGAGAACGGATCTTCGCACCGAGCACGGGAATCACCCAACCAAACAGCGGAATCGCGAACAGTGCCGCGATGGTCAGTTTCGTGGAAACGGCAAACAACAGGATCAACAGGACCACCAGGCTGATCGGATCGCGCACGATCTTGGTGAAGCTTTTATTCAGCGCCTGGTTCAGCTGTTGTACATCGTTGAGCAGAGTGGACATGACGTCGCCGCGCCTTCGCTCGTGAAAGAAACCGAGGTCCTGTTTCAGGAGATGGGAAAACATCTGGTCACGCAGGTCTTTGATCACACGCTGTTCAATAAAGCTGATGAAATACAACTGCAGATATCCGAAAAGGTTCTTTCCGAGAAACGCGGCAACGATCGCCACCGCAGTGTAGAACAGGGTCATCAGGCGGGTGTCTGTGACCAGGAGATGCGATGTTACGGCTTTCAGACGGTCGTTCAGGGAGGGGTCGGTTTGATTGATTTGAGAAGCGATATCGCCGGTAAACAGGACATGCAGGAACGAGCCGGCAAGCCAGTAGGCGGCGGCGGTAAAGAGGACAAAGAGTCCCGTGGACAGCAGGGTGGCTGCGAGATGGGGCCAGTAGCGCAGCAGGTAGGGGGTGAAGCGTGCGAAGACGCGCATGGCAGCGAGCAGACCTCCACTCATCCAAAGATCAACATATTCGAGTATGCGAGTATTGAGAACTTCTAATATGCATCCGAACCAATAAAGACCGCCGTCACCGTCATCAACATGATCTTGATGTCCAGGCCCAGAGACCAGTTCTCCACGTAGTACAAATCATACTGAGTGCGAAGTTCGATCGGGGCCTGGCCGCGCAAGCCGTTCACCTGCGCCCAGCCGGTCAACCCGCAAAGGACATGATGACGACGGGCATACTGCGGGATTTTCTCCTGGAATTGCTCCACAAAATACGGACGCTCCGGTCGCGGACCGACCAGGCTCATGTCGCCGCGCAGCACATTCCAGAGCTGAGGAAGCTCGTCTATGGACCAGCGGCGGATGAATCTTCCGACTGCTGTCGTACGATCATCGTTCTTACGCGCCCATACCGGTCCGGTCCCGGTTTCCGCATCGGTGCGCATCGATCGAAACTTGATGATCGTGAAACGTTTGCCGTCCAGGCCGATTCGCTCCTGCTTGTAAAATACGGGTCCTTTGCTGGTCAGGATCACGGACAGGCCGACAACCACCATGACCGGCAGTGCGATGAGGAACATGATGGAACCGATGATCAGGTCGAAGGCACGCTTGATCACGAGATTCCAACCGGTTAGCGGATTGTGAGAGAGTCGATAGAGCGGGAGACCGCGTACGGAAAACGGTTGCAGTGAACCCCCGGCGAAGCTGGTGGGTTCCGGCGCGAACAGGAACGTGACACGAAGTTCCTGCAAAGCGTGGATATGGGCGCGCACACGATTGTATTCGCCAAAGTCATACGTAAAGATGACGGTATCGATCTTATCATCGCGGACCTTTTGTTCTACCCGTTCCAGCAGATCCGTCTGGGAAGCATCCGTAATCGTGTCCACCAGGGTAAGCCCGGACTCCGGCGCTTCATCGAGACGTTTTTTCACCAGCTCCGAGTCTTCGCCGACCAGCAGTACACGGTGCGGCGGTCGTTTCGGGAACAGGCGGCGGCGGAGTTGAAACAGGATCACACGCAACAGAATCAGAACGAGGATACCAAGAACGAAGGTCATCACAGCGACCAGCCGTGAAAAGAGCAAACCCCGGTAGAAATAGATCAGCGCAAACAGCAGTGCAAAGGCCTGTACGAACGAGAGCACGGCGCTGTTGATCTCGCGTCCCAGCACTTCCCACCACCGTTGCCGGTACACACCGCGTGTAGTCATGAAAGCGACCCAGAATAACGCCGCCAGGGGCATCGCGATGTAGTAATAGGATTTGTCGGGAACACTCATGAAGGGAGAAGGCAGCCAGTCCAGGATGGCCGGAGAATAGCGAAGGTGGTAGGAAGCGATGCCGGACAGAGTGAGCCCGACAAAGTCCAGCAATGCAGTAATCAGGGGCCAGATCAGCAGCATGCCCCCTGAACGTTTCACAATGTCCTCCCGATGTGGACGTTGAAGCCTCTACCCCTCACGTTCCGTGCTTCCGTCGGCGCGGCATACGGCCCCCGGAATGCTCCTGTCCCTGTCTCGGCAACCGCAATCATGCCGGTTGAACCGATTGCTGCGTGGTTGAGTTCCCGAACACAGGTCCCGAGACGGTGAATTCGCACAAATGTATGCCGTTTCGAAGGATAATACCAGTCTGTGAAGCTCTCCAACCGGTCGAAAAGGGAAAAACCGAACGCTCAGGAT
>WJJA01000093.1 GCA_014729955.1 bacterium | reverse complement strand
CGGATCGGACCCGTAAAACCCTTTCGATACCTTCATCAAGTGCTCATCATCCGGGTAATACCCCTTCTTGATCCAATCCTGCGTGAATTGCGGCATATCTTCATGGGCGTTGACTTTTCCCAGGATGACCAGCACGGCGGAAGCGTCCAGCAGGTGACGCTGATTCAACGAGGCGGCATGGAGTTTCCGTTTGCCCTCGTCCGAAGTTACCACGACGAAACGCCAGTGGTTCAGGTTGAAGGAGGAGGGAGCAAGGGTGCTGAGCCGAACCAGGTCGGCAATCTGGCGGTCGGTCAGTTTACGGCTCGGATCGTAGGAATGCACCGAGCGGCGCTGTTCGATGGCGGTACGCACGTCCATGGCGTGCACTCTCCCGATGTTGCTGTTCACGAATAACACAATATCGGGGATGGCTGCAACCACCGTGCCGTCCGGGTCGGGACGGTTACGCGAAAGAGAGCTCGGAGGCGTGATGATCACGAGACTCGGAACAGACGCATCACCGCGGGCAGAACGAATGCTGTAGCGGCGAAGCACAACCCGACCCCGAAGAACAGCACCAGCCCGAAGCCCGCGACGGTGGGCATACGGTAGAACGCGAGGTTGCCGAAACCGATCATCGTGGAGAGGCTGGTCATCAGGATCGCGCGTCCGACATGACGAAAGCAGTCGAAGTAGCGTTCTGTTCCCTCGGCCCTGGTTTCACGGAACCGATGCAGGGCGTGAACACCGTCGTCGATGCCGATGCCAAGGATAATCGGGACCGCAATCAGGTTCATGAAGTCATATTTCACGCCGAGAAGTACCATCATCCCGAGCATCAGCAGGGTTGCGCCGAGCAGGGGCACAATCGCAAGCAGCCCCACCGGACCGCGAAAATGCAGCATCAGCAAGACGACAATCACGCCGAGCGCCAGCAGAGCGCCGTTACGGCCGTCGAGCAGGATTTCGTGCATGGTCACAATCGTCAGTTTCGGCGACCCGACAATCCCCGGGGCAACCTGTGAGGTCTGTTCGTCGAAACGTTCCAGCGCTTCACGGTCGAAGAGATAGCGACGAGCGGACACATTCAGCAGGAAGGCATCGTTGCCGTCACGCGGCAGGTGAGCGCGCCGTACCGACGGCGGTAGATCCTCGATGCCCGGCACGTGATAACGGGCGAGGATTCCCAGCCGTTGGGACGCGACGTCATACCAGGCGCGTGTCAGCCGAAGACCGTCCTCGGACGGTATGCCGGACTCCACACGATGGAGCAGACGCGGCAGGATTGCCGTGGAGTCCGTGCTGTTGGTCTCGCTGTCGTAGCCGGTGACCTGATCGATGGTTCGCACGATCCGATCGAGCCCGGATTGAAACGCCAGGTTCGACATCAGGTCGAGGTTGTCCCAAAGCCTCTCGATTTCGGCGTAGAGCATCTCTTGGGAGGTCTCATCGCTCCATGCGTCCGGTCGAGCCCGGGCAAGGTCAGATCGCAATTGCGACAGTAATTCGGTTTGCCGTGCTCCCCAGCCCGGCGCAGGGATCCAGTCGCTGATAGAGGCGACCTCGCCGACCGTGGAGAGCTCCTTCAGCTCGTCCTTCAACCGTCGGCTCTGCTCGATGCTTTCCGCGATCACGAACGCGCCCTGGTCGGTGGTGCCGAATCGTTCGGGGATTTCGCGCTGCAGTTGAACGGATTTCAGGCCCGGCGGCTCCAGGTTCATCATGTCGTACTCGTACTCATTGTGACGAGCGGCCCACAGGCAGACTCCCGCGAGCAGCGCGAACACGATCAGCACCACGACAGCATGCCGATGGGCGGCGACTGCTGCGCGGCCGATCCAGTCCAGCGACTGCCGCCTCAATGCGGGGCCGGAGGAATGAGGTAGTCGTTCCTGCACACGATCCCGCAGGGCGAGCAGGGCCGGCAGAAGAACAAAGACCGCCAGGAGCGTCAGTACGACACCGACGCCCGCCGCCGCGCCGAACTGGAACACCCCCCTGGTATCCGCGATCATCAACGCGAGAAAGGCCGCCGCGGTGGTCAAACCGCCGGTGAGCACTCCCCGTCCGGTGCCGCCGACCATCCCTTCCGCCGCTTCACGGATCGACCGGCCCTCATTCCGCCCCTCGTAGTAACGGCTCATGAGATGAATCGAGAAGTCAATCCCAAGGCCCATCAGTACGAGCATGATCATTGCAGTGAAGAGATTCAACTGTCCGAACAGCAGTTCCAGCACGGCGAGGGTCCACACAATCCCCAGTGCCAGGGGGGCAATTCCCCGCAGCGGCACCATCCAGCCCCGGAAATTGAATACAAGCAGCAGGTAAATCAGGACAAGTGCCGCCAGGGTAAGCCATTGAGTGTCGGTACTGACCGTGGCCATCTCGTCACGCTGCAGCGGGCCGAGACCGGTCAGGTTTGCTTCCACATCGGGGAAGCCGGTCCCGACCTCGGTCATCACGCTGTCGACCCGTTCCGTAATCGCAATGACGGCTTCGTTGTCCCAGAACGAAGCACGCGGGGTGCATACGATCAGCAGCATGCGCCGGTCGAGGCTGAGCGCCCAGGGTTCCCCGAATATCATCGCGTCCACCGCATCGCCGACCGTTCCTCCGGCGGTATCGCCCGCGAGATGATGGTGCATCAATTCGAGGCTGCGCTGAAGACCGTGCATGGACGTTGCAACATCCAGCTCATCACGACGCAGGTTGTCGGCATTGTCGGCATATTCGGTTTCAAAGTCGTCGTTCAATCCCCGCAGCATGCCGAGCAGATTCGGATCATGCAGACGTGTCAGTGAACGGTTCAAATCGGACGGTTCCTGCAGAACAAGCCCGTATCGGCGGATAAAGTCCATCGGGGCGCGACCCTGCACATTGTACAGGCCGGGAAGGTCATGCAGCCGCGGTTCCAACTCCCGCGCCATCGCGACAATCGAGTCGCGTGTACCCTCAAGAACGACGACAAGCGAAGGCTCGCCGAAACGTTCCTGCACCTCGATATAACGCTTCGCGTCGGGATGATGAGACGGCAGCATGTCGATCATGTTGGTCTGTAAGCCGAGCCTGGATATCGCGTAAAACGAAGGAGGCAGGGTCAGGAACACGAGCACAAGAACCAGCAGGGGCCGCCTCGTCGACCAGCCCGCCCACCAGGTGAGCGGCTTCTGCGAGGTTCCGCTCATCGCTCGATTCCTTTCAAGCCGCGCTCGATGAAACGCCAGGCTTCCTCCCCAAAGGCTTCGTCTTCCAGGCCGGACGGCATATGGTACAATTCGCGGGTCTGAAAAAAGAGGTTGTCGATCACGATAAACAGCAGCATGGTCATCCGCTCCGGGTCCACCGGGCGTAGTTCGCCCCGCTCGACACCCTCAGCGATCATGGCATGCAGGTAGAGCAGCATGGGATTGTCACGGTGGCGTGCGGACGCCTGCCCGTGCACTTCAAACAGCTCCTGCACCTTTCGCGCTTCAATGATGAGAGGATTCTCCAGGACCATGGCGCCGATGTGCTCAATCATGCTGCGCAGCCGTGTGAGGAACGGCTGTGATGGATCGTCCTCACGTCTCCACGCTTCAAAGGCGGCGGTTGCTTTTTCAATGACCAGGGAGATCATCATATCCTGCTTGTTGTCGAAGAGATCATAGAACGTGCCGCGCGAATAGCCGGCGTCATGACAGATTTCATCCACCGTGGTCTTGCGGAAACCGAAACGAGTGAACAGCGGTTCGGCCGCCCTGAAGAAGACCTGCCTTTTCTCTGCTTCGCTGATGGGTTCCTGCGGTGTCATGCTCTCTCCATTTCACTCCCACAGGGAGGGACGCCCGAGCCATTCCATGAGACCGTTTCCCTGTATCCATAAACGCTTGGCTCGTTGCGTCCCTATACAGAAAACGAAAATACACAAGTCGTTTTACATACAATACGGGTTGCGTTGGACAAAGTCAAGCGGTTCACCGTCGAATCTCCGGGAGGCATCAGATTGCCTGCGGGCGTGGTAGGCCTGTAGAATGCAAGTAGTCGACTTGATATTGAAACATGCAAATCATAAGAACGAGTCTTTTTTACTATTGATGCTGTACCTGACGAGACACCAAACACGAAAAAGACGGACAACGGCTTTTTGTTGAGCCGTGCCACGTTTGTATATTGCATACGTTCCGGGGGAAGATGGAGGGATGCTTGGCCCAGCAGAAGACATACGTTCCGGATCCAATCAAACCCTACCTGGTACCTTCGCGTGATGCGGGCACCTGGGAGGTTCGCAATTGGGTCGAATGGTTTCAGCGACCGATCATGAAGATGGGCCGCGTGGTGATTACTGCCGCTGGAAGCGACAACTATCACACTCGTGTGATTGGTGTACATGTCACCAATTCCGGCATTGAAACTTTAATGGTGCAGACCTTTGTGCCTGAACCGCCGGCGGATTTCTGGATCAAGCAGCCGGCGATTCTGTTTCAGACAGGTTTCGTGGAGGGGGGGTATGCGGTATACACCTCCTTTCGCGGTGTCGCCAAGCGTGAGATCAATTTCGAAGGACAGGGCGGCGTGGAGCTGGACAATATCTTCCTGCCGAAGGTTACCGTACAGCCGTATGAGTTAACTCTGCCCGCGCGTCATAATGTCCGCATTAAAATGAAGGTGCTGGGGGAAATGCACGAGGTCAAGCCGACACAGATCTCGATTACCAACGCCCGTTTCAAGGCGGACCTGCCCGATGATGTGCCGGAAGAGGGCTTCAAGATCGAGAAAGCGGTGATTTCCGCCGGGGACGGCACTCCGCCGATTCCCCTGACCGGTACCATTTTTGAGGGGGAAGGCGAGCAGTATGAAGGGCATGTCAAAGCACCGACGGAGGATTACTACAAGCAGCTGGCGCAACTGGTTGACAACAACTGGATGCACAAGGCGCAGGTTCTGATCCGGCGTGAAAAGGATGCTCATCGCCGCATGCTGGAAGATGCTTCGGGCGCCTACAAGAAGAACCTTCACAAAACTCATTTCTTCCTGTTGTCCGATGACGATACCTGGGAGGAGAAGCTCGGCAAGTACGGTATCGTTCGTCGTATTGAAGACGTGGACTTCGAATATGTGCACCAGGAACTCACAACCGACCGAAACGATCTGATCATTGTCGATGCAGACCTCTGGGCCGAGGATTCGATCGACCTTGCTCGCAGCATTCAGCAGGATAAGGAGCTGAATCGTACGCCGCTGTTCTGGTTCGCGTCGAAGGAAAGCCCCTTCCTGGAAGAGAAACGACTCGAGTTGATCAACCGCGGCGCGTATGATGTGATCGATCCGTCTCGTCCGGCCGAAGAGGTCGCCCGTGAGCTGGTTTGGGCGTTGAAACACAGCGACATGGGAGAAGGACCTGAGATCGCGATCATCACGCCCGACCTCCTGAACATGTATCGCCTCGGCATTGCATTGTATCGCAGCAATTACAAGCTGGTCAAATCGCTCACACGGGACAACCCGGTTTCGGGTCTGAATCCGACGGACGTGGAGTGGGTGATCATCGACGCGAACGGATTCGGTAAAAACTTCCCGATGATCCTGAAGGGCAGCCTTGCCTGGGCGCGCAAGCACAAGGACAAGGGAGTGATCCTGCTGGCGCCGTTTGTCGACAAGGAGAAGGCGAAACAGTGGTTGAATGAAGGTCTGGTGGATATCATCAAGTACAAGGGCGGCGACGAGAAAGAGGTCGCCGAGCGTGTCCACAACCGTATCAAGGCGTTCGCACCCAAGCTGAAGGCGGCGAAGAAAGCGAAAACGGGCAAGGGACCGAAGAAGGCTCGAAAAATGTAGCAGCGATGTCCCTCTTTTGCACTGTTCACCCGCCGCTGCAATCCTGCGGCGGGTTTTTCTCACACTCGGACAATTCCCATGACGGTTCGTGCGTTGGTCTACATACACAACCGTGTCCATCTGCCGGCCCTGATGCCGGTGCTCGAATGCCTGCGCGACTCGAATCGCTTCCAGGTCGCGGTTTCGGTCCATCCGCTCCCTGAAGACATCATCGCCCCGTTACACGACGAGGACCTGGACGTCTTGCGTTCACTTCGGAACGTGGAATGGGTCGAAACACCGGCGCTGTGGAACCCCGACCTCGCGTTCACCGGGGATGTGATCCCGTTTCGTATGGAGGGATGCCGGCATGTCGTGAACCTGGGGCACGGCCTGCTTTCGAAAGGAACGTACTTTACCAATCGAATCCAGGCGGCACGCGAAAACCTTTCGGACCTGCTGTGTGTGCCCGGCCCGTACCATCGGGAACGACTCCTGGAAGGCGGTCGTGTGCATATTCCGATCGTCGCAACCGGTTTCCCGAAGCTCGATCCGCTGTTCCGGGAAAGAACGTTTCCACGGGAAGCGCTGTTACGTCGGTTTGGGATCCCTCCGGAGGCCGACGTTCTGCTCTACGCGCCGACTCACAACGCGGAGCTGTCGGCCGTGCCGGTCCTGGGAGAAACAGTTGCAAACTTCGCGAAAGAGGGACGACACCTGTTGATCAAACTGCACGGTGGTTCCGATCCCGCCTGGGTTAGCATGCACCGGGAACTTGCCCGTCGGCAGGAGAATGTGCATTTCATCGAAGAGCCTGATTTGACCCCCTGGATGTCGGCGGCCGACCTGATGATCTCCGATGTTTCCTCGGCGTTTATGGAGTGTATCTGCCTGGACAAACCGGTGGTGTTGATCAACAATCCGCAGCAGACCGGCTTCGGACAGTACGATCCGGGCGATCTTGAATATGTCTGGCGTGATGTGGGCGACGAGGCGGCGACTCCGGAAGAGGCCGAAGCGGCGGTGGAACATGCCCTGGCCCATCCGGAAGAGCGATCGCAACGGCGCCGGTGGGTTGCACGGCAATTGCTGGCCGACCGTGAGGGGCGTGCCGCCGAGCGTGTGGTTGAAGCTGCACTGGAACTGCTCACACACGGCCGCGATACGTTCCCGCATCCACCTGTCCCCAAGCGCGGTGTCTGCGTGGTGTCACGTGCCGCTCGACCGTCACCGCTGCTGGAAGACGTCTCGCAGGACGACACCACCGGCCCGGTCGATTACATTGCGTTGCCGGCGGCAGCGGTAGAGCACCCGGATCAAGCCGTGGAACGGTTGCTGGAGGAGATTGCCGCCGGGCAAAAGCCCTATGTGATGTTCAGTCGCGGTACCATCATGGGTTGGAATCGATGGCTGTTTCGTCTTTACAACCATTTCCGATCCGATCCCGATCTTGCATTGCTGTTCCCTCTTATTGGAGGGTGCCCCGGTACAGCCGGCCGGGCGCAGGCACCACTCGTGCCCGCGCTGAGCGCGGAACGCCTGGTAGGATTGCCCGCTTCAGTCAAGGGCCGTGATGCTCAGGAAGTGGACCGCTATATTCGTTTTATGTACGCCGGCGGGACACGGCGTGTACTGCGACCCCCGCCGATGGATATCTGGATCGCTCGATCCGATGCCGATGGTATGGAAGGGTACCTGCGTGCAAGTCTGCGCGAGCATAAATTGTCGAAACAGGATCTTACCCGAGCAGCCGTGGCACGTGATGTATGTGTCTGCCTGCGGGACCGTGGAAGTCAGGAGATCTCATGAGCACACCAATCAGCAAATTGATTCTGATTTCCACAGGCGACAACGAAGAGGAGTTGCGTCGTCTCGAACAGGGTATCGTGGAGCATGTGCATGGGGTGCTGCCGCTGGAGATCTTCCGGCTGGGGATGGTCCAATCGCTGCTGCACGCCTACCATGAAGCAGCGTTGTCCGTTCCGGACGACAACGCATTGTTGATGTTCTGCCACCAGGATGTGCGGCCGCTTCAACCGCCTCCGCCCTCCGGAGCGCTTGGTGCGGCTCCTCCACTGCAGACTGAATACCAGTGGGCCAAACGTGCGTTTGTCGAGCCGGCGTGGTGGCTGCCGATGGTCCAATCCATGCTGCAGCGTGAGGATACGGGTGTGATGGGTGTGGCCGGGGCGCTTGGGTTATACCCGGATATGCCTTGGTGGCGCTACCCGGATGTGTCAGGGGCCGCGCTGCATATCACACCGGATCGGGAACCGACGCTCAACCTGTACGGTCCGTGGG
>WJJA01000011.1 GCA_014729955.1 bacterium | reverse complement strand
GGGCGGTCAGGTCGAACTCGTAAACGACGTCAAGATAGTCGTCCAGCTCCGCGTAGGGCAGCGTCTTCATCAGGATGTCCATCGCCATGCCGCCGCGGTTGTAGACCCACATCATGGTTGTATCGGCGCCGTTGGAGGAGTTGTCGATGGTCATGGCGATGCTGTCCGGATCGGCTTCGAAATAGCCGGTGACCAGCGCCAGGTCCAGGGTGGTGGTGTCTGCGGAGTCGATCTGCACGTCTGTGATTTCCAGGGGCTCAAACAGGATGCTGTCCACCCCGACGATGTATTCGCCTGTGGACAGTTCCACACTGATGAAGCCGTTCTCGTTGGTGTACTCAATCTGTCGGCCGAAACGCTCCATGTAGACACCGATGCCTGGAAGGGTTTCGCCGGTGTACTCATCCGTCACGGTTACTTCCAGCCATCCGGTGGTGGTGACGACAGCTTCGACGGCGAGGTCGGCCTGTGCCAACCCGGCACCGTAATCGTTATCCTTGCCGTCCGGGCCGAGATCCATCGCGGTTGTCTGCAGAATCGAATCGGCCTCTTCCAGCTCAAGGTCAGGATTTTTTGAATACATCAGCGCCAACACGCCGCCGAGGTGAGGTGTGGCCATGGAGGTACCGCTGAAGTCATAAATGAAGCCGTTGTCGCTGGTATGGCTGAGGGTGTAGCCGTTCCCCGCCGGCCCGGAAACGTCCGGGAAGATCATTCCGACATGAGTGCCTGAAATCAGGTAATCGTTGTAGCCGGTCGCAAGCTCCCAACTGGTGGGGCCGCCGGAGGAATAATAGGCATACGTGTAATCGCTTTCCACCGCTGCAACACTGATCAGGCTGCTGCGGCCGCCGGCTTCGACTTCGTCGGGGTGACGCCAGGGAGACGGTACACCCGCCGGTGTGGAAAGCTGGCTGTAGGGACCGCCCTGGCTGCGGCTGTTGCCGGCGGACTTGGCTGTGATGACACCGGCTGTATGCAGGACATCGAAATTCTCACGCCAGGTAGCGCGGAGATTGTGGTTGTTGTTATCCGTGTAGAACGCGAGGGCGGTGCTGATAATGTCCACGCTCTGCGCTACTGCGAAGTCCATGCCGGACCAGAAGGCGCTGCGGCTGCCGATAGCGCGGACTGCCATGATCGTTGCATCCGGCGCGACGCCGACGGTGTCCCCGTTGGTGGTGCCGTCACCTGCGACATGCCCCGCGCAGTTGGTTCCGTGACCGTGAGTGTCCCACGGATCATTGTCATTGTCGAGAAAGTCATAGCCGTGGTTCGGGTATTCCGCGCCGCCGTCCCACATGTGGTCTTCGAGATCGTTGTGCGTATAACGCACGCCGCTGTCAAATACCGCCACCAGGATACCTTCGCCGGTGAAGCCCTGAGCCCACGCGCCGCGTGCATTGACAAAATCCACGCTCCAGGAAACGTCGTCCAGTTCACGCGGGGGTGAGGGGACCATCGGTTCCGTGTCGCCCGTGTTGTGATCATCCAGGATCAGGTAGACATCCTGACGTTCCGCCAGTTCATAGATCACACGGGGCGTGGCTTCAAGTTTGATGCCGTTGCAAACGTGAATGGACTGGTAGAAAGTTACGCCGCCCGCATACATCTCCTTGTGCAGGTAGTTCTTGATGTTACCTTGTGTGCGTTGGACCAGGTCCTGCAATTCCGACCAGACCAGGGTTGAACGCTGCGAACGGGGCACACTGCGACCGACCATGTGGAGGTGCTCAATGTCCGGGCGTTCGGCCATGAGGACGACGATGGGAAGGTGCTCATCCGGCTGGGCGTTTTGCATATGTTCAATCACCCAATCGTCCAGGCGGGCCTGAGGATTGGCAACAGCCGTCATCCCCGTGAACAGAATCAGGAGAGCGGCCGACAGTAAAATCGGGAGCAAACGTGCACGCATGCGAAAACCTCTTCTGTTGGACGTGAATCATGGGGGACAGCCGGGCAGGCTACACAGAACCCCTGACTAAGATTTTCAATATAAGACGGATGACTCGGAGATGCGTGCCTTTCGAGAGGTTGGATACGATTCTCTGATCAGGGACCTATCCCGATTATTTCATGAATGGAGAGAACATTCTTTTCTAAAAGTTATATTAACAATAGGATAATATCACTCTATACAGTCTTTCTCCGGCACTGATTGTGTCCAGGCCAAACTCATCTATTCATTCCCCCCTCGGGCGGACCCACCTGTGTCATCAGTTTTGTTCCGACGGATTCGCGGTATTGCTATACAGCTTCATCCTTCTCGCCTCACATCTGACGCAGTTTGAACTCGTGAAACAGTCGGGCTATTGTGCCGCTGAGTTCGTTTTTCGGAAATCCGGGCAGGCTTGAGAAGTGTCCTGGTGCTGTTGACGATCCAATTTGAGTGTCGGGTCACACCCGCTGACGCGGGCCAGGACCCGACACAACGTCAGACAACGCTATAACAACGTTCCGTCAGATCTTGCGCACGATTGTATCGTGCGTGTGACCTGACGGCTCAACGAATCAACCGGATGGATTTCGGCGCTGGGACGGTTCAGTCATGAAGAACCAGCGGAGTATCGCTGGTCGGCCACCGGGATCGGAGGTTTTGACAGAGTGCTTCGTTGCAGACGGTTT
>WJJA01000092.1 GCA_014729955.1 bacterium | reverse complement strand
GTATTGCGCGGCACGCTCGTAGTTGCCCATGTCCTTGAACACCGTGCCGATATTGTTCAATCGTGTCGCCAGTTCCGCCGTATGTCCCAGGGTGCTGTCGATTTCGAGGGAGCGCTGCAGCAGGTCGAGCGCCTCTTCGTAGCGCCCCTGGTCCGCCCGCATGCTGCCGAGGTTGCTGTAGGTCCACGCGATGCGCTTGACGAGTGAATCCTCACGGGCTATCTGCAGCGATGCCTGAAACAGGGAGTCCGCTTCGTCGTAGGTACCCATCCTGGCATGATGGGCGGCGAGATTGCCGAGACGCACCATGGTATGTTCGCGCAACCCCAGTTCACGGCCCATACGAAGGGCTTCCTCATAATACTCGCGCCCCTCCTCGAAGCGGCCCCAGTCAAAATGGAGCGTGCCGAGGTTGCCGAGCAGAATCGATGTTTCGACCGCCATCTCCTGCTCACGGGCGGTCTCCAGGGCGTTCTCATAGACCTGTGAGGCCTGCCGGTACCGTGCGAGTTGCTCCAATGTCCGTCCGATACGCAGGCGCGCGAGCACCTGGTTCGGCACGAAGCCCTGCTCCTCGAAGGTCGCGAGCGCATCCCCATGCACCTCCAGCGCCTCTTCGTACCGCCCGAGATTTTCGTAGATGCCGCCGATGTTGACGAGGTTCATCCCGGCGCGTTCAGGCCAACCGTGCTCGACGTTGTAGGCATGCGCACGTTCGAGAATCTCCAGCGCACGGTCATACTGATGGGTCGCCTCGTAAATCGCGGTCAGGTTGTTTTCCACCGCCACGACCTCATCCGGTTTTTCCGCGGCGTAGAAGCGATCCAGTGCAAGTTCGAAGTATTTCAGGGCGTTTGCGATGTCGCCGAGATAATAATGAGCGGTCCCCTGGTTGTTCAGGTTGGTTCCCAGTTCAAAATCGTTTTCCCGCGCGCGCCAGATCGGTTCGACCTCTTCAAAATCGGCGAGCGCTTCACGATACTGCCCGGTGTAAATCTTGATCTCTGCAATCGCCCCGCGTGTGGACGCAATCGCTTCAGGGTCGTCCCGCTGCTGCGCCACGGTCAGGGCACGCTCCAGGTACTCGCGTCCCTTCTTCATGTCGCTGCCGTAATAGTATCCCATCCCGGCATCGCTCAGCGCCTCGTACAGCCGCTCCGTGTCCGGTGTCGTCCGTTCTTCCAGCAACGCCACAGCCTCTTCCGCCGCCTCGGCCGAGAGAGTGTACTGCTCGGCGGCAAACAGTGAATCGGCTTTCGCAAGAAGTGTGTCGATCTCATCGGCGTGTAACGGATTGGTCAAGAGCAACAACAGGAAGAAAGACGAAGACAGGAATCGCAACATGGTCTCTCCGAACGTTACGGCCGGGCAATGGATTGTCGGCTGTCCACAGGGGGCTTGGTCCATCGAGTAGTTTCCCTGAACGGGTTGAGGATTCGCCGTCCCCGTTCACATTTTTATCGCCCGATAACTTCGTGAATCCCTTCGAGGTGTGCAAGGGACCTCAGCAATATCCAAAAAATTACCGGGAAAGACGGTTGCACGGGATGCTTGAAGGAATTGTCGGCCGGCAGACGTACGGATGATCTTGCCGGCGCTCCCGGTGCCGAAAGAATTGGTGTTGTCTTCTCCCTGCCCGGCGTTGATTCTCGCCCCTATATTCTATTGCCGTACCGAAAGAACACGAGAACTCATCATGGCGGGCTTCAACCCGGTACATCTCATCCTCTTGATAGCGGCCGTGCAGGGATTCTTCCTGACCGTGTTCATCTTCTATAAACATGGGCACCACACACCGAACCGTCTGTTCGGCGCCCTGAATGGTTTGTACACGGTCATCCTCGCCTACCTGCTCGCCGGCGACCTGGACTTGTTTGCCGGGCATAGGGAATGGATCGGTTTCATCATAGGCCTGACCCTGCTGTTCCCGCCGCTGCACTATCTCTACATGCGCTGCCTGCTCCGTCCGGAACGGCGTTTCAGCCTGCGGACCGCGGCTCATTTTCTGCCGTTTCTGCTCTTCGAACTGTTCCTGGTGCTGGATATGATTCGATCCAACCGTTCGCAGCCGGGTGAAATGTTCGAAATGCAGGGCGGGGTTGCCGTGTTCAACTGGCTTGTGCTGCTCTACGGTCTCATTTACATGGCAATGACCCTGTACCATCTCTATTTCAGGGAAGGTCGGCGACGTGCGAGGCTGTCGAATCCGGACCGCGTGCGATACGGCTGGTTGAAATTCCTGACCTGGATCACGGTTGCGCTGCTGCTGGTCTATTTCGTCGAAAACCTGTTCCTGTTGCAGGGGATCGCCCTTTCCCACGAGTTCAGTCTCAGCAGTGTGACAGTGGCGGTGTTCGTCTATGCGGTCGGGTATCTCAGCCTGTTTCGTCCGGAGATCTACCAGATTCCTCCCTCGCAAACGGCGGAACCTGCTGAATCGAGCAAGGCTGTGGACGAAGCTCCTCTCGGCATGGATGCGGGCATCGTAGCCACATCCGGGCAACATGAAGAGATGCGCCGTTACGCCAAATCGGGATTGAGCGAAGATCGCGCGGATGAAATCGAGCAGAATCTCCGTTCCGCGATGGAG
>WJJA01000091.1 GCA_014729955.1 bacterium | reverse complement strand
GGTCATAACCGACAAGTTGCATGGTGTGCAGGAAACCGTTACCCCAAAGAAGGTAAGGAGGAGAGTGGTATGCAGCGTTTTGTGCTGATTTTGGCGGGTGTTCTTTTGCTGGTGGCGGGCGTGTTCGCCCAGACCCCGATTGCAGACATCCAGACCGTGACCGATCCGGAGAACGACGATGCGTCCCCGATGGTCGGAGAGACGGTGACGATTCAGGGTTGGGTTACCTTTGAACCGATGTCGGCGGGCGGCAGCAGCTTCTACGTGGCGGACGCCGCAGGCGCCTGGAACGGCATCAATGTATTCGACGCCGACAATTCTCATCACCTCGGCTTCGGCTATGAAGTGGAAGTGACCGGCGAAGTGACCGAGTATTTCGGCAAAACCGAGATCGTCGCGCCGGAAGGCGGCGAGCTGGAAGTGACGATCCTCAACGACATGGTGGACTGGGAAAACCTGCCGCCGGCCGTTGCCTACACCGAAGTAAGCGCAGCGGACCTGGCGGGCGGCGCGGCCACCGCCGAGCAGTATGAAGGTGTCCTGGTGAAGGTGCTGGATGTTGAGACGACCGACACCGATCTCGGCTACGGCGAATGGGAAGTCGGCGACGGCAGCGGCAACAACTTCGCCATCGATGATCCCCAGGACGATGTATTCGGATACGCCTTCCTGCCGCAGGAAGACTATTCGTTTGAATACGTCCAGGGCATTCTGAACTACACCTTCGACGTATACAAGGTGATGCCGGAAATCGCGTACGACCTGAAGGTGCAGGAAGATGTCGCGAACGGCATCTACACCCCGATCGCCTGGTTCCAGCAGGTGCGTCCGATGGACATGACGGTGCAGTATGATGAAAACGGCGATCCTTACACGAACGACTATTCGTACGCGTCCGGCGCGACCCGCTGGGGCAACGATCTTGACCCCGCCACAATAACCGTGCACGGTCTCGTGACCGCACCGACCGGCCTGTACTATGCGGGCGACGGCGTGAAGTTCATCATGGCGGACTTCGACCACGGCATGGACGAGGAAGGTTACGCCAAGCCCTGGAGCGCGGTGCTTTCCTACGACCCGGACAGCACGGCGTTCCCGGCCCTTGAAATCGGTGACGAGATCACTTTCCAGGGCCATGTCGATGAATACCTGACCGGTGCCGGCCACATGACAGAAATGTGGATTGAAGCGGCGGTGAACCCGTCTTCGATCGGCAACACCACTCCGATCCCTCCGACGATCGACACGGAAGATGTTCGCAACCCGATGCACGGCGAGATGTGGGGCAATGTGTTTGTTCACATCGAAAACAGCGTGGTGATTCACCCCACCCTGCAGTATCAAATGTTCGCGATTGACAACAACCTGGAAGATGACTGGCTCGCGATCAAGGTGGATGACGACTCCGATTCGCTGACCTCGGACAGTGTGATTGTCAGCCAGGGTGCCGTTGTCGAGAGCATCACCGGCTGGATCTACCATCACTACGGCGACCTGGGCGATGAAGACGGCAGCGACTGGCCGTGGAAGATCGTACCGCAGGGACCGTCCGACATCATCCTTGGTGAGACCCCGCCGATCTTCCTGTCTGTCGGCCGTAACCCGGGCGCCCCGGGCGCGGATGAAGATGTGACCGTGACCGCGGAAATTGCCGACAACAGCCAGATCACGTCGGCGATGATCTACTACGCGGTGGGCGAAGGCAGCGAGTATGAAACCGTCGCCATGACGAACGTCGGCGGTATTGAATGGGAAGGCACGATTCCCGGCCAGCCGGAAGGCACGGACGTGTGGTACTACCTCTGGGCAGAGGACGACAGTGAGACCAACGCGACCTATCCGGACGACATCGAGGCGAGCAACTTCGGCTACTGGAACACGGACAACCTGGGTATTTATGAAGTCCAGTACACACCCTTCCCAAGTGGCAACAGCCCGTACAACGGCAACTTCGTAACCCTGGAAGGTGTGGTCACCACAAGCCCGGCGGGTTTTGAGCACTACGGCGCCTACTTCCTGCAGATCGGCGACGAAGCTCCCTACAGCGGCATCTGCGCCACGATTCCCGACTCCATCGCGACATTGCGTGTAGGCGACCATGTTCGTGTCACCGGCGACGTCGATGAAAGCGGCATGGAATGGGGATTCAAGTGGGGCGAGAACACCAAGCTGGTAAACGTGATTGACTGCCAGGTGCTTTCCCGCTACAACGACTACCAGATGTACGCGACCGACATCGCTTCGATCAACGCCGCGCTGGAAGCGCATGAAAGCGTGGTGGTCGAGCTCTCCAACGTGGAAGTCACCGACGTCAACCAGTATGACTGGTCGATCACGGACGACAGCGGCGAAGAGTTCCTGCTGGACGACGACCTGATCCTGTTCCACGAGTGGGTCGGCGACTGGTTTGGCGCGCTGGCGGAAGGCACGGAAGTCGGCACAATCAGCGGTGTGGTTACGTACAGCTTCGGCACCTGGAAGCTCGAGCCGCGCTTCCCGTCCGACATCTCCACCCTGAACGCGCCGGAATCGGAAAGCAGCGTGCCGAACCGCTTCTTCCTCGCGCAGAACTATCCGAACCCCTTCAACCCGACCACGAGCATCAGCTATGGTCTTCCCATGACCGGCGAAGTGCAGATGGTCGTGTACAACGCGCTGGGTCAGCAGGTGAAGACGCTGGTGAACGCCGTCCGTCAGGCCGGCAACCACACAGTTACCTGGAACGGCACCTCGGACAACGGCATTGCCGTGGCGTCCGGTGTCTACTTTGTCCGCCTGAGCGCCGGCGACAACACCCAGGTCCGCAAGATGGTTCTGACGAAGTAACTTCGGCATGATTGATTTGCCTGTTTCCCGACGTCGCACCCCGCGGCGTCGGGAGGCAGGATTTTTCACGTATGACGGGAGTGTGACGACAGAGTCCGCCCCGCACTGCAACACGGTTGAAACCCATGAGTCGTATAACGCGATGGACGCCGCTGTTCGCGGCACTGCTGCTGACGGTTTTGATGCTGCTGATCGCGTGTTCGGAGAGCGATCCGATCAACGCGGACGGCCGACAAGGCGATCCGGAAGAGCCCACGGCCAACCAGCCGCCCGAAACCTATCTCTACCTCGACATCCCGGACAGTTTGCTACCTGACACGAGCAACTCGGTGAAGCATCTTCGCTGGTGGGGAGAGGATTCCGACGGCCGTGTGATCGCTTACCGTCACCGTTGGGGCAAGCGAGTCGACGATTCCACGGTGGACTGGATCGATACGGTCTGGCAGGAGACGACCGAAGAGACCGGCAGTTTCGTGGTGCCGATTCGTGAAGCGCTGGCAACATTCACCTTCCAGATCAAGGCTGTGGATGATGACAGCACAGAAGATGAAACGCCGGCGGAGATCGACTTCCCGGTGTTTAATACGCGCCCGTCCATCAATTTCCGGCTATCCTCCAACCCGTTGACCGTTCCGGACACCTTCTACACCTTCACGACCCGCACGTTTGTCTGGGACGCGACAGACATCGACGGCAATGAAACCATCGCGGGCTTCTATTACGCCCTGAATCCCGAAGCGGGCGATACGGCCTGGCAACACATCGAAGCGCCGGCCAGCAGTGTGACACTGCGCGATATCGAGCCGGGTTCGAGCCGTTTCTTCCTGAAGTGTTACGACCTCGCGGGGTTTGAATCCAACACGGTCCACTTTCCCGATACAACCGTGACCACGGACCCGGCGGTCTGGGTGGTAAAAGATCCTGCCCCCGGCGGGCGGCTGATTGTGGACGATTTCCGCCTGGACACGCAGCTCACCCATCAGCTCTACTATATATCGGAGTTTGAGCGAGTGTTCGGTGCGCAAGGCGATGAGTTCAGCGTGTGGCGCATCGGCGAAGAGCTGCCGTACAGCTCGGTGGACATCACCGAGACGCTGATGATGTTCGACCGTGTGTACTGGTATGCCTACTACGGCGGCTCGAGTGTTTCAGAGGCTTTCAGTTCCGTGTTCACCTTCATCAACGGGGAAGACAAGCGCCTCGTGCTTAGTTCGATGGTGATCGACACCTCGATGATCAACGGGATGGGCATTGCGGATTCTTCGTACGGGCTCGGGTTGAGCCGACTGGGCAATTCCGCGCAGGACACGGTTTACCTGGATCCGGAAAGCCTGGACGATCTTCCCCGGCTGACGCTGGACCAGTTGATCGGACGTCCCCCGATCGGGCTGATACCGGACGAGAGTGCGGACGTGCTGTACCGCTATGACGAATCACCGCTGTATGACGGCAACCCGGTGGTGGGAGTTCGACGGAGCAACAAGTCCTACACGCTGATTGCCGTGCCGCTGTATGTCTTCCAGGGCGGAGACGCACGCATTGGTGAAACGATTCAAGTGCTGTTCGAGCAGTGAGGGCCGACGTCGTGGGTAAACGATTCATCTTTCTTGCAAGTCTCGTATGCATACTGTTGCTGACGGCCGTTGTATCGGACGCCTTCGCCCTGGGCCGGATTCGCGGTCAGGTGG
>WJJA01000090.1 GCA_014729955.1 bacterium | reverse complement strand
GTCCAGTTCCCTTCGTTCCAGGGGTTGCAGGTCCGCCGTGGAAAGGCCGAGACGCTCGGCAAACTGAAAGCGCTGTGGATCGCCCTGCCACATTTCCGGAAGGATAATGTAAGGCACATTTCGTTTCACCAGACGTTCAGCCACCCGTCGCTCGTACATCGCCTCGACCATGTCACCGCCGGTCAAGCCCCCGAGATCGATCACACGGCACCCGGACTGCCAACTCAGCAGGCCGATGTCGAACGCCGCGACGGGATCGTCCGGCTCCACGTGCCCTTTCACCGTATGCGCCATACTAAGATGCACGGTAGCCAGGTGGTGAGCGGTATCGTGATGCCATCCTCCCCAACGGATGGCCTGGGGGATGTAGCCGGCCGCCAGGAACAGAGCGGCCCACGGCAGAACTCGTTTCACGGTCGTACTGTGTTTGAAAGACGATGCTTCACGGATTCCCAGCACGGTTGTCAACGGGAGCAGCATCCAGCTGATGAGGTGATAACGGCCCATCTGACCGGTCGTCGGCAGAAACAGTAGAAAGAACAGCGTCGGCAAAATCGAAAGACCGATGATGGTGCGATAGCCGTTTCCTTTGATCCACAGCCGCCACAACCCCCACGCACTCAGCAGCAGAACGATCGTACCCCAGATCAGGCCGAAGCCGTGAGCCGGACCGATGAACGAACTGATACGCACCAGGTATTGCTGCAGACCGTTCCCAACGGCAGCAAGGTACAGCCCGAACTCCTGCAAAGGATGCTGCGGCATGCCGGCCAGCCACTGCCTGCCGGCGAAGGTAGAGGGGAAACCATTCGATACCCACACGAGCAAAAGCACCCCGGCCGCCGCAACCAGGGGCAGGCCGATGAAGATTGCCCCCCCCTGGAGCTTTCGTTGCATCGTATCATCGATCGGCTGACGCCAAGCCTGCCAGGCAAGCGGCAGAAATCCCAGCGCAAGCTCGGGTCGAAACAGCGACCCCACCGCGAACAACAGTGCGGCAGCCACCGGCGAACCGGACACCGACCGCTCCAGCGCGACCAGGAAGAAGAACAAGGCCGCGGTGGTTTCCATCCCGGTGAGTGCATTGGCGATCATCATTCCGGACATGGCCATGGCAAGGCCAGCCGCCCAGGCATACCAACCTTCCAGCACCACACGTGCCAGTCGTCCCGCCGCCCAACCGGACAGCAGGCCGAACACAGCGGACATCCCCCAGGCTGTGACATCAAGCTTGGCACCGAACTTGTAGAACAAGGTCAACAGGAAGGTCCAGGCAGCGCTGGAGGAACCGCCGCCGCCTTCACCCGGATTGAGGCCCAGCACGCCTGTTTCGGCGAGATTGCGCGCAAGGGTGAGGTGGATGTAGCTGTCATCAAGGGTCAGCATGAACGGCATGCCCGCAGATCGGCCGACGGCATGATAAATGAGCATCAGCAGGCCGGCAACCGGAAGGCAGATGGTTGGCAGGTGTCGAGTCGAGATGGTTCTTCGCATGTCTGAATGATCCCCCCGTGAATCGCAATGAATACCCTATGTACCAGTTCTTATAAACCGGTCCATAGTTATAAGATAGGGTAAAGAATCATTGCTCGCAGGGACCTCAGGCCACCTCATCCAGGATGCGGCGGACCTCGGTTACCAGCGCTTCCGGCAGGAACGGCTTCTGTAGAAATCCCTGCGCGCTGCCGGTCTCCAGCGCCTGTTTGATCAACGGCGGCTGCAACCCGGACTGGAACAGGATCGGCAAACCCGGTTCCGCTTTTCGTATATGCTGATAAAGTTCAAACCCGTCCATGCCGGGCATGGCCAGGTCCAGAATCGCAAGGTCGAGCTGCTCATGCCTGCTGCTGAACACCCTGAGCGCTTCTTCGGCGTTGGCTGCCAGGAGAACACGATATCCGTAGGTTTCCAGGATGGAACCATACACATCGCGCAACAGGTCTTCGTCATCGACCAGCAGCACAGTCTCGCGCCCCTGCAAACCGTCCACCAGCGATCGGTCGCCCCCGGCTTCTTCATCCTTGTCATGATCGACAACGGCTTCCAGGGATGCGCCCTGTGAATGTGCATCGTCCTCCGTCAGCGGAATCGCATCGCCGTCCTCCATCCGGTCACCGAAGAACCGGACGGCCTCTTCCAGATTCTCCCTCACCGGTAAATACACGTGAAACGTGCTGCCGGCGCCCGGTACGGATTCGACTTCTATCCAACCGCGGTGAAGCTGCACAATGGAATGAACGGTTGCCAGCCCCAGGCCCGTACCACGCTGTCCCTTGGTAGTAAAGAAGGGTTCGAACAGGTTTTGCAGGGTTTTCCTGTCCATTCCCACCCCTTCATCCTGCACGGAAAACGTGAGATAGGTCCCGGGTCCGCCGGTGGCATCCGGTGCGAGGTCATCTTCAAACAGCTTGCTCTTTTTAACATGCACCGTGATTGCACCACCTCGCGGCATGGCGTCACGAGCGTTCACGAAGAGGTTCAGAAAGACTTGCTGCAAACGCCCCGGATCGGCGAAAAAGACCGGCAACTCCGGGTCAAACTTTCGCTCGAACTTGATATCCTGCCATCCGCTGTTGCGCAGGAGATCGAGAAGGTCTTCCACCACCTCGCGGGGATCGAGACGGGAGGGTGTGAACGCCTGCTTACGCCCGAAAGCCATCAAGCGCTGCACAAGACGCGAGCCCCGGTCGGCAGCTCGCAGCACGCCTTCCACGTAACGGTGAAGCTTGTCGTCATGGCTGATACGCTTGTTCAGCATCACTGCATTGCCGTTGATGATGGTCAGCAGATTGTTGAAATCGTGCGCGATGCCCCCGGCCAGTTTGCCGAGCGCCTCCATCCGTTCGCGCTGCTGCAGCCGCTCTTCGAGCATCCGCTGTCGTCGAATATCCTGGAGAATAAGCGCATAGCCCCGTCGTCCCTCACCCTCGCCGGTGCGATAGCAGGTCAACAGGACTGGAACGTCTTCCTCTTCGGACACGCTGATTTCCGTCTCGATGGTGTAGGTTCCGCCGTTCGCTTCCACCTCCAGCATCAGATCCGGCAAATCGGGGAACAACTCCACATATGATCGTGAAATGGCATGAGCAGCCGGCAGTCCGATGACCTTTTCCGCCCCCTTGTTCCAGGTCTGAATGCGTCCGTCCTCATCGAACAGGATGATCGGCGCGGTGCTGTCCGTAATAACGTTGGCGAGATGCTGCACACGTGTCAGCGCACGATGCTCGGCAGTGACGTCCCGTGCGATGCCCTGGAAGCCGTCGATCCGTCCTTCCGGTGTGCGAAGCGCGACCACCACCGCATCCACATGGCGAATTTCCCGCTGCGGGGTAATGATACGAAGCCGGCCGTGTGCACGCTCCCGTTTGCGCAGAAGGGTGTGAAGAATGCTGCGAATGATTTCGTTATCGTCCGGATGAACCAGCTTCAAAAGATCGAGCGGATCGCTTTTCTCGACATCGAAACCGGTTAAATCTTTGAAGGCGGGATTGGCGTTGACGAGCAAGCCGCGGCGGTCGAGGCGGAACACCAGCTCGCGGGCGTTTTTCACCAGGATACGCAGCCCCTCATCTCGGTCTATATGCTGCTTCTGGTGAGTAGACCTGTTTTTGCGAAGAACCGCGAGAAATCCGAAGGGAGACAAAGCAAACAGGAGAAGGGAAAGCCATCGGACCGGTTCAAACCACTGCACCTGCAACAGCAGACCGACTCCCACAAAGCCGCCCGCCACCACACCGCACTGCCGTACCCCGGGGATATGGCGCGTCCGTTCGGAGAACGCCGCATAGGCGCTTCCCGAAAGCACGGCAACTGCGAACAGTAGCGACGCAATGTCGAAAGTCGTCATCAAACACACCCATGTGACGGCCGTCGCCGAAAACCCTTGCTGATGGAGCTCGAACGCATGCCGAGAGCAGCGGAGGCTGCAGTACGATCCATCCTATAGAAGATAAAGTAGTACGTGAAATATCGACCCGGTGTGGCGTAGAGCACAAAAAATACCAAAACACGGAGACGAAGCGGCGCTTTCGTAATATGCTCTAACCCGAATATTTCATGAATGATGAAAGCGAGCTATGGTAAGGACTGGTTTTACAG
>WJJA01000089.1 GCA_014729955.1 bacterium | reverse complement strand
GTGCAAATCCACAGGTGTTGATCGTGGCGGGACCGACCGCGTCCGGGAAATCGGATGTCGCGGTGCGGTTGGCGAAGCGTCTGGACGGCGAGGTGATCAATGCCGACAGCCGTCAGGTTTACCGTTTTCTGGATATCGGCACCGCCAAGCCTACTGAAGAAGAGCGCGGCGGTATCCCTCACCACGGTTTTGATGTCGCCGATCCGGACGAGCGCTACTCCGCCGGTCGTTATGCCCGGGAAGCGCGACAGTGGATCGAAGTGATCCTCGCGCGGGGGCGCACTCCGATCATTGCCGGGGGCACGGGGTTGTACCTGCAGGCGCTGGTGGACGGCTTTTTCGGTGAGGATGCAAAAGACCCTGATATACGCGCCGAGCTTGAATCTCGAGAGAGGTTGTCAGGCCTTGAACCACTCTATGCCGAGCTATCCGTCCTGGACCCGACCTATGCCGCAAAAACGCAGCCGGGAGATCGTCAGCGCATCCTCCGCGCCCTTGAAGCGACGCTGGCCGCGGGCATTCCGTTCAGCGAACTGCATGCATCGGGCCGTGATCCCTCACTCCGGCGTTTCCGCTGGTTCGGCCTGCATCATTCACGCGAGGCGCTTTATGAGCGTATCAACCATCGTGTCGGCCGTATGCTTGATCGCGGTCTGACGGCAGAAGTGCGTGACCTGCTTGACCGCGGCTACCGTGGTACCAACGCATTAAAAAGTGTCGGCTACCAGGAAATCATCGCGTGGCTGGACGGGGAGCTTGCCTCCCTGGATGAGGCGGCCGAGTTGATTCGACGCAACACACGGCACTATGCGAAACGACAGATGACCTGGTTTCGTGCAAACGAGCGGGTGCGATGGATCGAAGCTGAGGGGGCAACCTCGGAAGCCGCAGCCGACACCATCGCAGGCCTGCTTGAAGAGCATCCTGAGTAATCTCCTTCCGAAACTGAAACCCCTGCCCTTCATTCCCCTCCGGATTACAGTGCTCCAGAGCCTGATTTTTCAAGCTTTTGCAGGTAGGGTCTTGCACCATCATTAGGAGTCCCTAATTTGTTTTCCATAGGGCTATCCCGGATATTTCACGAGTGCAAACTGCGTCAGATGCGAAGCGCGCAGGATGAAGCTGTATTGCCATACCGCGAATCCTTCGCAACAAAGCAGATGACGTAGTTGGGACCGCTCGAAGAGGGAATGAATAGGTGAGTTTGGGATTGATACAATCTATTACGAGTAGAATTGTATAGCATGATATTATCTTATTGTTAATATGGTTTTTAGAGAAGAAAGATCTCTTCATTCACGCAATATCCGGGCTATTCACATCTTGCAGGGAGGATGGAGATGCTACGAAGTATCCTGGCGGTTCTGGTCGGGATGATCCTGTGGGACATTCTGTGGCTCGGCAGCAACAACGTGTTCTTCCTGATCTTTCCGGAGCTGATGGACCTGGAGGGTCCGATTGACAACGCCGGCATTCTGCTTCTTTTCATGCTGCTGAGTGTGATCTTTTCGGTCATCGCGGGGTATGTCACGGTCATGATCGCGAGACGGAAACCGGTCGCCCATGCGCTGGTGCTGGGCGGGATCCAGCTCGCGATCGGAATCGTGATGCAAATTCAATACTGGGAGTTGATGCCGGTTTGGTACCACCTGGGATTTCTCCTGCTCCTTGTGCCCGGTTACCTGGCGGGAGCGATGCTGCGACGTCCGAAGCTGCCGTCTGCCCAACCCGTGGAGCAAGTACCGGAAGGCTGACAACGGGACGCAGACCGACCTTGTAACCAGAACATCCCGCCGGTAGCGCAAATATGCCGGCGGGATGCAGTAATAATCATGTCGGATGCTTTTTTTTTCACGGGTGACGGATCAGTCCAGCAGGTGTTCGGGCCCGTAGATCACATTCAGGTCGTTGTCCACGGCACGTGCGCCCGCTTCCAGTGCGTTTTCAGTCGCCTTCATGCGTTCACCCAGCGACTCAACAGTACCGGTCAGGGTCACGATGCCGTTGTCGACATGAATCGTAATTTCGTCGCGGTCGACGAAAGGACTCCACCAGAGTTCATCCTCCACTTCCCGGCGCAATTCCCAGTCGTCCTTGCTGTAACCGATGTCGGTGGGGATTTCGTACCAGTTGTAGTCGTACACGTAGCGGTCATCCACGTAGGGATCCCATGTATACGGCGCCCAGCTGTCTTCGACCTTGATGTTGTTGTTGATCTCAACGACACCATAGGTGTTGGCGGCGACTTCTTCCGCTTCCATCTTTTCGTAATAGGTGTCCACCAGGCCGCTCAGTTTCACGTCGCCTTCGTTGACTTCAACGTCGATCTCGTAGCTTTCAACGGTAGCATCTGCTTCCATGGCGTTTTCAATGCGCTCCCGTATCTGCGTATCGTCGGGTGTGGAGGGGCGTACCGCGATGAAATCCTTGACCGACCAGACGCCGACCGTATTGCGTGCGGTTTCCACAGCGGCGCGCTTGCTGCCGACATTGTCGACGGTACCCGAAAGTGTGGCGATGCCGTCGTCCATATCCACCGTGATGTTTTCATGGTTTACACGCGGGTGGTGCTTCAGTGCCATACGCACGGCCGCTTCCACCTCTTCTTCGCCTTTGTCCACATATTTGTCCTTGCGGAAACGGTCCTCACGCGCCCAGCTTTCGACCTTCAGATCAGAATTGTCGACCTTTTCAACGCCCATCACCCAAGCGGTTTTTGTCGCCTCACGTTTTTCCGCGAGGCTGCCGACAATGCCGTCCAAGTTGACCTTGCTGTTGTTAACGTTCACTTCAACCAGGGCGGCGTCAATGCGTTTGTCCCACGCCAGCGCTTCCTCGATCTCCTGCCGGATTTCACGGTCGGGGCGATTTTCCACGTAGTCAACGGCAATGTTGTTCACGACGTCTTTTACACCGGCAATGCCGGCAACAACCTTCTCCGCCAACTGCGCTTCCTGCCACGATTCCACATCTCCGGTCAGCGTGACGACATGGTCCTTGACATCGGCTTCGATCTCCCAACTGTCGGTGGCCGGGTCGTAGATCAGCGCATCTCGCACGTTTTCCCGGATGGTGAAATCGGTCAAGTCGGTCTCTGCGATCTCAATACGGTTGATGACCGCTTTGACACCTTTCACCGTTGTGACAATGCGTTCGGTACGACGTTTCGCCAGTAGATTGTTTGCGGTGCCTTCCAGTGTAACGATACCGTTTTCGGTTTCAACGTCGATCGTGTAGCCGGTCACCCCTTCATCATTCAGAAGCGCATTGGTGACGGCAAGTGTGATGTCTCCGTCGTCCATTTGCGCGCGGGCCGTCGGCGGCAGAGAAAACCCAAGTGCAAGCAGTAGAATCATTAAAAGAGCCGTCGAAAAGTGGATCATTCCCGTTCGCGATGTCATGGTAAACCTCCCGGTTGTTCCGCTCATGAATCGGGGTTGCTATCGCGTCTTGTTATCCCGAGCATCTTACTACGTATATAATAGTAAGCGAAAAGACAAACAAGTCCATTTATTTTCTTATCCAACTCTTCGAGTTTGGACGGATATTTGCATAGATAACGTCGACGTATAGCAATTATATATCTACAATAGTGGTCCAAATATAGCCTTTTCTTCTCATGGACTAACTGTTGTGTGTAACGTTTTCAACCCTGACGTCAAGTCCGGACCGTAACCACCGAGCCGGCGTCGAAAGGTCGTATCTGTCAATACCGATCCTCTGAGTACACGCCGACGATAAAGGGGTGTTGTTGTGAATGGGGAAGTACTGGTTAAAGCATACGAAGTACCCGCTCGAGAGAGTCGCGGAGGGTTTCGATCTTAAAGGGTTTGTTTACGAAAGCCGCATACGGAGTGTCCTGCATCCGCTCCCGCACATGTGCTTCATCATACCCGCTGGACACGATGATCGGGAGCTCCTTGTCCACACCTTTCAATTGCCGGACCATCTCACGGCACAATTGGTCCGGCAGGCTGAAATCCAGGAGCACAACATCGATGGCATCGGCCTTCTCGTTGATCGTTTCAAATGCTTCACGACCGTTCCTGACGGCAAGCACCCGGCCGCCGAGACGTTCCAGCATGCGTGTCGCGACGGTACGAACCACGGGATCGTCATCCACGAGCAAAATCGTTTTCTCTTCAATTGCATCCTTTGTGATCTGAGCTGAGGATGTTTCGGGACCTGAGCTTGCAGTCAGGTCGCGTCGTGCGGGAAACAGGACGCGGAAACGGGCTCCGTGTTCCGGTGTGTGGTTTACCAGGGCTGCACCTTTGTGTCCACGGATAATACCGGCAACAGCTGCCAGGCCCAGGCCCCGACCGGTAAATTTGCTCGAGTAAAACGGCTCAAACAATACAGAGAAATCGTCCACTTCCATCCCGGGACCGTTGTCGACCACCTCCAGCGTGACAAATTCACCCGGTTCCAGAGCTACGCCCGCACAGGCTTCGGCCAATACGTCTTTTCCATACTCCTTGCAGCTGGTTCGAACGAGGATAAACCCTTTCTCTGTGTCAAGTGCTTCCATCGCATTTAGAACAAGATTCATCGTGATCTGCTGCATCTGGGTCGCATCCGCGTGTATCGCCGGCAAGTCCCTGCCTCGCTTTACACTGAGATCGATATGGGCCGGGACCGAAGGACGAA
Source organism: bacterium (assembly GCA_014729955.1). GTDB lineage: Bacteria > Electryoneota > Electryoneia > Electryoneales > Electryoneaceae > WJJA01. The sequence goes on along the minus strand of WJJA01000089.1, from coordinate 6,251 downwards.
GGATGCGAATTGCTTCGGAGACCGCCTCGTTCAACTCCAGCGGTTTCAGCACAAAATGGCCCTTCCCGGAATAGGCCAGCATCTTTCTGGAAAGATCCGCGGCACGGTTGGCTGCATTCACGACGTCCTGCAGGACTTCAGAAAAAAATGAGTGGTTATCCACATCATCTTGCAGCAACGAAGCATTTCCGATGATACCGACAAGAATGTTGTTGAAGTCATGGGCTATACCGCCCGCAAGGGTGCTCAGGCTTTCCTCGCGCTGGGCCTGCAGCATGTGACGCTCGTACGCAAGCCTCTCTTTCTCCCGCCTCACCTGCTTGGTAATGTCCTGCACCGTACCATGCAGATCATGCCCGGCCGGACCCATCGCTTCATCCGGTTCACACACAACACGCAGCCATTTTTCTCCGGCGTCCGGGGAAGAGAACAGCAATTGCAAATCAAACGGTTCACCAGTCTTCACGGCAGATTCCACCGCGTTCCGCAGTTGGTCCGCATAGTGGACCGGCATGGTTTCATGGAAGGTCTCAAGGGTCAACAGCCCAAGGGACGGATCCCTTTCGAGGCAGGCATACACCTGGTCCGACCAAGTGACCGTGCCGGTCTCGGCTTCATAGGTCCAATTGCCGACGTTTGCAATCCGCTGCGCGAGACTTAGATCGAGAAGGCTTTTTTGCAGTTTTTGCTCTGCCCGTTTCCGCTCTGTGATGTCCACAATAATCGAATGCAGCAGGATTCGGCCGGCGACCTCCACCTTGCCGCTATACACCAGCACATCGCGGGTTTCGCCGGACGCGAGGCGGTGCTGAAACTCAAAGTTTACCTGTCCGCCTGATCGTGCCTGTTGCATACGCTGCCGGGTTCCCTCTTCTCCCAGCATGTTGATGTCCCAGATGCAAAGCTGGGTGATCTGTTCAGTTGAGTACCCGTAGAAATCGCAGGCAGCCTGGTTCGCTTCGACGATCCGTCCGTTCGCGGGATCGATCAACAGCTTCACCGCCTGGTTGTTGTGGAAGGTGTCACGGTAGAACTGTTCGCTTTCAAGCAGGGCATCTTCTACCTGCTTCCGTTTCGTGATATCTCGTGTCGCGGCCAGGTACCCGACAAACTTACCGGCATCGTTGAGGAAGGGTTTGGTAATCGTTTCCGCCCACCAGGTGCTGCCGTCTTTCCGGCGATGTTCCAGCACATTGATGCGCTCACTGCTGTCACCCTCCGGCCGGCCCTGGTGGGATGAAAGGGCTCGCTCCAGGGACTCTTCGGTCAGCACGGCATCCAGGGGAAGTTCAACGTATTCGGACACCGTGTAGCCGGTCAGCGTTTCCACGGCCGGGCTGACATACGTGAACCTGAGATCTCTGTCCAGGACCTTGATGATGTCATTCGAGTTGTCCGCCAGCAGACGATAGCGTTCCTCACTTTCACGCAGTCTTTGTTCGGTACGCCGTCGATAGAACGTGTGGACCAGCAGCATCATGGCAAATGCGGCCAGAGCGAGGATCCCTGCCGCACCCCACCAGACTGCCGCCTTGTGACGCTTGTAAAACGATGTCGGTTCGTGCACAATCAGGCTGCCTTCGGGCAGACGCGACGGAGCGATACCAAATCGTTTCAGTTGCCTGTGGTCAAACATGAAGCGGTTGGAGCTTTCCACCACCACCGGCAAAGCATCCGGGTTGCTGCCATCGAGAACTTTCAATGCATGGGCAGCCGTGGAACGGCCGTGCAACTCTGCGCTCAACAGCTTGCCGCCGAGAATGCCCAGCCCCATGTAGGCGTCGGCGATGGAATACACCGGAACGGCGGCATGACGGGAGATGTCCGAGATGATGGTTTCCGCTTCAAGCGGTGTACCGTCACGATCACGGAAAAAGCCGGTGAAATAGACGGCTGTGTTGCGATCCAGTCCCTGCAAATCGTCCAATAGTTCATCACGGGTGAGACCCGCACCTGTATCCGGATAGACGAAATCCACTACATCACGATACCCGGGTGCGAGCTTTTCACACGCCCGGCGATCAACCAGCCCGCTGACGGTACGATCATGGATCAAGGCGATCTGCTTGACGGAAGGTTGCATTTCGAGGATCAGGTCGATGGTGGACGCGTAATCGATACGTTCTACGACACCGGTATACCCCTCGCGCCCGTCAAGGATGGAACGGTCAAACTCGTCCGTATTTAAACCGCAAAACACTACGGGCACATCGGGGAACAACCGGTCATGGTAGGTAAAAAGGAATTGAAGGGCGTCATCATCGCACGATAGAATCAGATCAAAGGGGTACTGTTCGTATTTTACCCTCAATAAAGCAGCGATTTGTTCATTCAGACGGTCCCCTGCGAAATGCTTGGCGTCCATGTACTCCACGCGAAGATCAACCGGACGGTCGCTTTCCTCAAAACGGTCGCTCAAACCCTTCTGCAGCGATTCGGTCCAGTGGAAGGAAGGATGGTAGGAATGGAGCACCAGAACGCGTGCGGGTTCCTGTGCGAAAACCATTGATACGATGGCCGGACTAAGAAACAGCGCCAACGCCCCAAACATCGAGCGAGCTGTACGCCGCTTTCCAGAAATGCGACCCATCACGGAACATCTCCCTGTGTTCCCGCCGGTTCGCCGGTCACGCGAACCCGTATGATTCCCCCTGTTGACTGAACATGCCTGATTCTGGTACCGTTTCTGCAATATACATCTTCAATCGCAGAAAACAACAAGAGACAAAGGACGATTGCACGTTGTTTCATAATTTAGTGCTTATCTAACATTTTGATGTATTGCGGATTCCCTTTTTCTCTCACATGTCGCAATCTAGGACTTGAATTGGCCGCTACAGGGTTTGGTTGCAGAATATTGCATGTTGAACGCGGTGCGATGGTGGGACGTATGAAGAAACCCCGCGATCTGGTCGCGGGGTCATTCCAATGGTGCCGGAGGCCGGACTCGAACCGGCACGCCCTTTCGGACACAGCGCCCTCAACACTGCGTGTCTGCCAATTCCACCACTCCGGCAGGTCCTGCGAGGAAACCTTCTATGAAACCACCGGGAATGCTGTAAAGCATTCCCGTGAACAAGTGTAAAACTGCGCTACGGGCCGGACGGTCAATTGCCGTCTCGTGATTCGCCACCCTGTGGAGCGGGGGCGCCTTCCCGCGGCTGCGCGGACTGCTCGCCGCCCATGGCGGGCAGGGTCGGTGCATCGCCGCCTTCCGGCAAGGCGCTGCCTTCTCCGCCTTCACCCTGGAAGTACTTCTGCAGGGGATCGGCTTCCTGCTGCATCGATTCCTGGGTGACGGACACCGGGCTGCCGATGTTTTTGTAGATCACCGCCATCGCCAGACTGTTCAGGCCGAAGATCAGCGCCAGAATCACGGTCGCCTTGTGAATCATGGTCGCTGCGCCCCGTCCGCCGAAGACCGCCTGCGAGGAGGCACCGCCGGCAATACCCGCCAGGCCGCCGCCCTTCGCGCGTTGCATCAGAACCGCGACAACCAGCACGATCGATATGATGACGTGCAGAATAACCAGTATCGTGTAGAGAATACTCATCGCTTTTACCAGGGTGTCTCGTTAGATCGCTCAAGCCGTGGAATATAGAACACGCTTGACGTTAGAGCAAGTGAATACCGACGCGGGGCTCAGCGAGCCGCGTCAATAATCGCCTTGAACTCGTCCGCCTTCAGGCTCGCACCGCCGACAAGACCGCCGTCGATGTCCGGTTGACCCAACAGGTCGGCGGCGTTGGCCGCTTTCATCGAGCCGCCGTAGAGGATTCGCACCTGTTCTGCGACATCTTTGCCGTATTTGTTCTTCAGCCAGGTGCGAATCTGCTTGTGTACCTCCTGGGCGGTATCCGGGGTCGCGGTACGGCCGGTGCCGATGGCCCAGACCGGTTCGTACGCGATCACCACACGCAGCATGTCATCCGCCTCGATCCCGGTCAACGCGCCTGAAATCTGCTTGTCGATAATCGCTTCCGTGCGGCCTTCTTCGCGTTCATCGAGGGTTTCACCCACGCAGATGATCGGGATCAGGTCAACCTTCAACGCGGTCATGGTTTTGCGTTGCACCGATGCATCGGTTTCGCCGAAATACTGTCGGCGTTCGCTGTGGCCGATGATCACGTGACTGCAACCCGCATCGATCAGCATCTCCGCCGAGACCTCGCCGGTGTAGGCGCCCTTCGGCTCCCAGAAGATGTTCTGCGCCCCGACCTGTACCTTGGTGCCGTCCACCGCATCCCGTACCGCCGGGATGAGCGTAAACGACGGACACAGCAGCACATCCGGGCCGTCCGACCCCACCGCGTCCGCGATGGTTTTCGCCAGCGGTCCCGCTTCGCCGGAGGTCAGGTTCATCTTCCAGTTGCCCGCAATCAGCTTCGTTCGCATGATTTCCCCTCATCCCTATTTGTCGGTCAGCGCCGCCACACCCGGCAGGGTTTTGCCTTCGAGGAACTCCAGTGACGCTCCGCCGCCGGTGGAGACGTGCGACACGGTCTCCGTCAGGCCGAACTTTTTCAGCGCGGATGCACTGTCGCCGCCACCAACGACCGTGATCCCGCCGTCGCGTGTCACATCCCCGAGCGCTTCGGCGATCGCATATGTGCCCGCGACGAAATCCTCCACCTCGAACACACCCATCGGACCGTTCCAGACCACCGTCTTCGCGCCCTGCAGGGCATCTTTGTAATGTGCGATGGTGTCAGGGCCGATGTCCAGCCCTTTCCAGCCGTCCGGCACGGCACCGCGTTTGACGATCCGAGTCTCAACATTTTCACCGATCTCGGGTGCAATCACATAATCGAGGGGCAAACGAACATCATTCCCGGATGCCTTGATCTTCTCCAGCAGGCTTTTCGCCATCTCGACACGGTCTTCTTCGACCAGCGAGTCGCCGACTTCCATCCCTTCCGCCTTGTCGAAGGTGAAGGTCATGGCCCCGCCGATAATGATACCGTCTACCTTCGGCAGAAGGTTTTCGATCACGTCAATCTTGCCGGAGATTTTCGCCCCGCCGAGCACCGCCCAAAACGGTCGTTTCGGAGCTTCCAGCGCACGTCCGAGATACGCAAGCTCCTTTTCCATCAGGTAGCCCGCCACCGCCGGCTTCAGCAGGTGCGCTACACCTTCCGTGCTGGCATGCGCACGGTGCGCGCTGCCGAACGCATCGTTCACATAGAGATCCCCGAGACGGGAGAGCGCCTCGGCAAACTCCTGCTCGTTCTTCTTCTCGCCCTCATGGAAGCGGGTGTTCTCCAGAAGGATCACGCCGCCCTCTTCCAGTGTTTCGACATAGTAGACCACTTCCGGGCCGACGGTATCCGGCGCGAGGCGCACCGGCTGCCCCAACAGCTCCCCCAGCTTGTTTGCCGCCGGGAGGAGGCTGAAGCGCTGTTCCGGCTTGCCCTTGGGTCGTCCGAGGTGGCTCATCAGCACCAGCTTGCCGCCGCCTTCGATCACCTTCTGAATGGAGGGCAGCGCCGCACGGATGCGTGCGTCATCGGCCACTGTCATGTCGTCGTTCAACGGCACGTTGAAGTCGACACGCATCAGCACAGTCTTCCCGCGCACCTCGACATCGTCGAGGGTCATCTTGTTGAACATGGTTTGCGTCCCCCTTTACACAACCCGGTAGATCAAGTCGACAACGCGGTTCGAATAGCCGTACTCGTTGTCGTACCAGGAGATTACCTTCACCAGGTTGCCGTCCATCACCGCCGTGAGTTGGCTGTCGAACACGGACGAATACGGGTTGGTGATGATGTCCGAGCTGACGAGCGGGTCGGAGGTGTACTGCAGGATGCCCTTCATCGGACCATCCGCCGCCGCCTTCATCGCGTTGTTGATATCCTCGACGGTTGCATTTTTATCGAGTTCCGCCACGAGGTCGACGACCGAACCGTCCATCACCGGAGCACGCACCGCCATGCCGTCCAACTTGCCTTCCAGGTCCGGGATCACCTTGCCGACCGCCTTCGCCGCGCCTGTGGTTGTCGGTACCAGGTTGACCGCCGCGGAACGGGCCCGACGAAGGTCCTTGTGCGGCAGGTCGAGCAGACGCTGGTCGTTGGTGTACGCATGAATGGTGGTCATCCAACCGCGACGGATGCCCCAGTTGTCGTTCAACACCTTCGCGACCGGCGCCAGGCAGTTCGTGGTGCAGGAGGCGTTCGAGACGATCTGGTGTTCGGGTTTCAAGTCTTCGTCGTTTACGCCCAGGACGATCATCGCGTCGATCTTATCC
>WJJA01000088.1 GCA_014729955.1 bacterium | reverse complement strand
TGATTCCCTGCAATTGCATGCACGGTTTTCCGAACGATCCGGTGTAGAACTGGTCCATGAAGCCTTCCGGGTCGAGATCCATCATATCACACCGTTCCGCAATGAGCGCATCTATTACGAGTCGATCACGTCTCTGCAGGCCCATGAAGAGATCACGTTTTCCGTGCCGGATATCCCCATCGAAGATCCAGGCGCCAACAGCTTCAGGCTGAGTGTCGAACCGGTGAACTGGGAAGACAACGATCCGTCGGACAATGATACCACCCTGACACTGCTGGGATTCAAACCGGACCTGGAAGCCGATACTCTGATGCTGTCTGAGATCACGGACGGATCCTCACTATCCGGATTCCATTCTTCCGGAAAAGGGAAACGTCATGCGATCAGCCCGCCGAAATATGACCCCGGACGCGGCCCCGGAAACGAACTCGATGAAATCGGGCTCGGATCGGAAATCCTGGTCGAGTGGAGGGTAACGGAGAACAATGACGCACTCGTCGGCGATTCCTTCAACGTGCGAATCGACTTGATGAACGATGCCTTTGAAACACCCCTGCGCATCTTTTCACAGGACTACGCCCCGCTTCAGATCGAACGAGCCGGGCACATCGACAGCAGCTTCACCTACCGTCTGCTCAACGGCGGCTTGAATACCTTTGAGCTTCGAGTCCATCCGATCCGCTGGACGGATGACCGGCCGATGAACAATGTCTACCAGGATTCTGTCACCGCTCTTGTGGGCGATCTGGAAGCACGGGAACTCACCGCCACCGGCTACAACGGTGTCCCGGAAACACGTTTCTCATGGATGGAGCAAATCCAGCTCGATTTCCGGGTTCTGGAGACACGAGGAGCCCCCATCGATACCTGCTTCAGGGTGCTGGTCTATCGAGGCGACGAGGATGAAGACAGGGACACGTTGTTCGTGAGCGATACGTTATGGAATTTCGAGGAAGGCGAGATCTATGATAACAGCATCACCCTCTGGAGCGACATCCCCGGGGAGGTGACCTATACCCTCGAAGCCGATACCGATCCCTGGACCGACTTTGTCCCGGAGAATAACAGCTTCGAGCTGGACATCACCACCGAGATCCCCGACCTCGCTGTATTGGAGCTTGAACCGGACACGACCCTGGGTCTGCACGAAACCAAGCTGCTCCGCTATACCTGGGCCAATCTCACCAATCTGCGGGTGTTTGAGCCGTTCCGTATTCAGCTGGTTCACAGGCCCGCCGGGAGTGAAGCCGCAGAAACCGTTCTGGAAGAGTACACGTACGAATCCCTCGAACCGGGCTTCAACAGCGGCCTGCTGACCACTCCTTACACCTTCGACGACCCCGGCGATCATCGGTTCGTGCTGCGATGCGTCACAGATGGATGGACCGACCGTGATACACTCAACAACGAAACCGAGATCGAAGTGTATGTCAACACGCCGGACCTGGTGGTTTCCTCGTTCACCGCTGCACCGACTCTGGTGCTCAGGGGAGAAACCGTACAACTGGAAGGGTTGATCGAAGAGATCGGCGGTGCACCCCTGTTCCAACCCGCGTTCTTCACCGTGCATGATCAAATGGAAACCTTCGACACTCTGTGGGTGAACGCGGCGGAATTGCCGAACAGTGTCGGAAATCGCGGAACACCCTTCCGCCTTGAATTGGACTGGCATTCCTTCCATCCGGGCGATCATATCGTAACACTGTCCGTCGATCCCGGTGATAACGAAGATGCGAATCTGGATAACAATTCCGTTGATGTTGTTATTACGCATCAATATCACGGCTTCCATGCCCATCCATCACCGTTTACACCGAACCAGGACACTTACAATGATACACTTTATTTCAATTTCATGGATGATGGGTTTTCTTCGCCAAGAGTAATGATTTACACCATTGACGGCAAAGTGATACGATCTCTCGATACAAGAACACGCAATCATATTTTCTGGAATGGACTGGACCAGGTAGGAAGAAAATGCCTGCCGGGTGCCTATCTCTATGTGTTGGATGACAATGGCAAGAAGGCAAAATCCGGTTTGATTTATCTGGTGAGATGATGAAACGATTCCTGAAAATAGTCTTCATCTTGAACTTGATCTGTTTCGGCCGGGTCAATGCGCAGAACCTCTATCTGGGCAATCCGGCTGATGGAGATCGAATGGAAGTCACCTTCTCCAATCCGGCCATGAACGCCTTTATCATGGATCGCCTCAACATGGCGTTAACCTCTCACCAGATCGGCGTCGCAGAGGGAGCGTTCGCCATACGCAGCGGCATTATCGGCTACCATTTCCCCTGGCAGATGCGAGGCACAAGCCTGGGCATTCAATACCTGCAGGCGGGTCTATACTCGTACCAGGATCTGCGGGTTTCCTACGGACGCAAGGTAGCCGGTAACCTCGCACTCGGTGTGAATCTGTCGGCGCTGGGGCGGTCCTTCAACAAAGACGAATTCTACCTCGTGGATGAACGCGATCCCCTTTTGCAGGGATCGATGAGCCATTGGAGTATGAGCGCCGGGCTGGGATTGGCGTGGCAGCCCACTCACCAGTTCTCGCTGGGGATGTCGGTCTTCAACCTGAACATGCCCAACCAGTCCTTCGGCAATGAGTCGTTGCCGCTCCCGATG
>WJJA01000010.1 GCA_014729955.1 bacterium | reverse complement strand
TGGCATTTCCGGGCTTGGTGAGCAGCAGCTTCTTGCGGTCCGCACTGGTGCGGATGCGAGTTATGCCGTCTTCAACCTTTTCCAGTTTTTCATCTTCAATGCTGTAGGTATACAACGCATTTCCGGGTGATCCTTTCTCCGCCGGCATCATTCCTCGGTTGTCACCTTCAGCGAAGTACAGACGACCTTCAGTAGCGTTCAGACCACCCCAATACCCGGCGCGAATGTCCAGTTCGTAGACTCGGTCTTCCAAACCGGCTTTTTCAATCGTTACTGTCAGCTCTTCTTCTTCACCATCCCCGTCCTCTTCTTTCTCCTCCTTTTCGTCGGCTTCTTCCTCTTCATCGTAGGCTTCGACCAGTTCGGGGGAAAAGGGGTTCGGGGTGTCCTTGGCGAGAGCCAGGGCGTAGAGTTTATTGCCTGGTCCGTAGATGTAGCCGCCGGCAGACAGCCCGATCATCGGATTGTACCAGGTTCCGGAGATGAAGTAGACATACCTCCCGTCCGGCGCGAAGGAGAAATCGCTTTCGTTCGTCAGGGGTCGATCAAGCTTGAACTTTTCTTTCGTCTCGATATGGTAAAATGCGATTTCCTGGTCCCAGTCATCCTGCATCTGCAACCAACCGATCCACTTGCTGTCGGGAGACCATTCATAGTGACGGGTTTCCCAGCCGGGCGCTTCGTCCACCTGTGTCGCCTTGCCTGTTTCGGCATCTACAATCCAGAGACGAGTGGCTTTGTCCGCGAACGCGATGTATTTGCCGTCGGGCGACCAGCGCATCGGGAAGCGCCACATGGCGCCGCGTTTTGTCAGCTGCTTCGGGTCGCCGCCTTTGGAAGGATACAACCAGATCTCATATTCACCGGATGCATCCGACATCACAGCAATCTGTTTGCCGTCCGGGCTGTATTCCACCCACAGCTCACGTGCACCTTGAGTGCGGCTCAGTTGACGGATGTAGCCTTTCTCTTCAACGGGCATGGTGAACGCTTCGCCGCGGGACGTGACGGCTACGCGCTTGCCGCTGTTCGGGATGGAAGAATAGTCGATATACTTTTTCGCGTCTTCAATGATCCGATCACGCATCCGGTACCGGTCGGACGGCAGGTCGATGTCAACCATGCGGGTTTCGCCGGACTCGATGTCATAAGCCCGGATATCCATTGCCAGTTGGTACACGATCGTCTTGCCGTCCGTGGAGGGCCAGCGCGCATCCCACTCCTCATGGCGAGTATGCTGCCGAATGCCGCTGCCGTCCGGATTCATGCTCTGAATATTGAATCGGCCGGACTGGTCGGACAGGTAGTAGATTCGATCGCCGATCCACATCGGAAAGGCGTCGGTACCCTCAAACGTGGTCAACTTGGAAAACTGCATGGTCTTCAGGTTGCCCATCCAGAGATCCATTGCCCAACCGCCCTTGTAACGTTTCCAGGGGCGCTGTTCACGGCGAAGCCGAGTGTAGGCAAAGCGGTCCCCGCCCGGCTCATAGCTGATACGTGTACCCTTGTCCAGACCCAGACTCTTCGGGTAGCCTCCCTCGACGCTGACGGAATAGAGGTTCCAGGCGCGATTGGGTTCGTATCGGTTGCTTCGAAACAAAATCGAGCGACCATCATCGCTCCAGCCGACAACCTCATCCGCACCGGGATGGAAAGTCAGACGTTGAGGCTGACCTCCGTCGACCGGCATCACAAACACATCCCAGTTGCCGTCATACTGGCCGGTGAATGCGATTTGCTTTCCATCCGGGCTGATGCGGGCATACTGTTCCTTGCCGGGGTGTCGTGTCAACCGGCGAGCGACTGCACCGTCAGTCAGCGAAGCTGACCAGAGGTCGCTTTCCGAAGTAAATACGATCAGGTCGCCATGCACATCCGGGTATCGGAAGAACCCGTCCGTATCGTCCTGCGCCGCTGCGATCAGCGGAAATACAGCGATCATCAGGACGGCCAGACTCAGTGAAACCGTGAGGCGGGCACTCTTCATATGTCCTCCTTTGCACGCATGTCGAAATCAGGCGTGATATGATGTATGGGTATGAATGGATGTGTTTTGTGGAGAATTCGGGATCCAGCAGAAGTAGGAGCAGGTGAATACAGACCGTGATCACAGATTTCAGGGGCGATTGTTTCCTGCAAGACACACCTGACCTTTATCTCGACCTCGTCCATTGAGGGCAAGATGCAAAAACTGCCTGGTTTACGCACGGTGGGAGATGCCAAGAGATCCTTCCCCGGGAAAGAGAAACCGGCTCGGTTGCGTCTATCCGGGACACCTTATGAAGATAGAGGTTCAGGCGGGTGCATGGGAAGAGTAAATCGGAAACGTGCTCCTTTTCGATGCTGTCCCTCAAGACATGAAACACGTCCGCCATGCTGCTCTGCCGTGGTACGAACGATCGGCAGGCCAAGCCCGACACCGCTGCGCCTTGTTGTGTAGTAGGGTTCGAAAACCTTCTCCCTTTGATCCTGCGGCACGCCGGGTCCGTCGTCCTCAATGTCCAGCACGATCGTTTCATCTTCACGCATCACCGTAAGCAACACGGACTCATCTGTGGTTGTCATGCTTAATGCGTTTTCAACAAGGTTGATCAAAGCACGTTTCACCTTCTCGCGATCAAAGACCAGGACCGGAATCGACTCGATGATTGTAACCTCCAGCCGCCCGGCATAGAATTGTTCCAATTCATGAACCAATTCTTCGACAGAGTTTTCCTCCGGTTCAATGCGGGGTGCACGCGCGAACTCGCTGAATTCACGTGTTAGCTTACGAAGGGTGTCAACTTCTTCATTTACAATCTCTTTGGTGGTCGCCAGCGTTTTTGCAAACCGTTCGTCTTCGCCGGTATAGCTGTCGGCCAGCTGCTGTACACTAAGTTGAATGGGGGTGAGGGGATTTTTGATTTCATGAGCGAGAACTCGCGCCAGTTCACGCCAGGCCGCTTTCTTTTCCATGTCGGCGGCAAGTGCTCGTGACTTTGCGAGACGATCGAGCATACGATTAAAACTGTCAGCCAGAACGGCGATTTCGTCATTGCCCGATCGATC
>WJJA01000087.1 GCA_014729955.1 bacterium | reverse complement strand
CGCCCGAAGGGGGAATGAATAGATGAGTTTGCCTTGAAAACATTCTGTGCCGAAGCAAAACCATATAGAGCGACACTATCTTTTTGTTAATATAGTATTTAGAAAAGAATTTTTTCTTCATTCATGAAATATTCGGGATAGGCGATTGGATCGTGAGGAAGGGCCGGGGAAACAGGACGTCATTTTTCGTTTTTTCTATACATGATCCGCACAACCGATAAATGCTTTATATGTCGAATATTGAGCCTTGCAATTGATGGAATGACGGTTTACAGACAATGGAAGACGTTCCCGGTTCAGACCTCCGGCGTGGAGACGACGCCGTGTCGCCCCGTTTACCACTCGGCCAGCCAGATGCCCTCATCCGTCGTGTAAAGAGCACGCTTACCGTCCGGTGCGCAGACCGCTTCACGACCGTCACTGATGAATTGCTCCTCCAGGCCTGAGCCGAGATCGTGATAAAGCAGGTAGTCGGTGGACGCTCCGGTCAGGTGAGACGCCAGCAGGGTCGTGCCGGTCGCGTCCACAGTGGGATCCACCGCGGCGTTGACCACCGGCGAATAGCTTGATGGGAAGTTGATGCTGCATTCCACGATTGTGCTCACCGTGGTATCGGTCAGAACGGAGGCATACAGCGTGACCCCGTCGGGCGCCCAGCTGAAATCGTTGCCGACAAAAACATCTTCTATCAGGGGTATCCGCTCTTCGCCACCTCCGACATGAATCGCACGCAGCCGGAATCCGCCCCGGACAGACGGGTGCAGATAGGCGATATAGGGGGTTTCATCGGGACCGGGCAGCGGCTTTCGGCCGTCCACCAGGGTATAATCCACGACCTCATTGGTCAGATCGACCACAACGATGCTGCCGTCAGCATCTTCCGCGACAAGGGCGGTGCGATTGTTGACACGGACAAACCCGGGGTTCCGTCCACCCGGCAGCATGCTGTCCGTAGAGCCGCCGAAGTCTACGACACGCACACCGCCGTTCGGACCGGGCACGCTGAACGCCGCTCTGGATCCGTCCGAAGAAAGCGTGTAGTCGTGGTTGTGCGCCCCCGTGTAGATCGCTTCCGAATAGCCGCCTTCAAAACGGACACGATAAATCCCCGGCTCACCGGTTCCGGCACGGTAGGTCGCCAGCATTTCGGTGCCGTCGGGAAACCACACCGGCGTGCGACCGTCCGGCATGATCAGCCGGGTATCTACGTCGATGGAGTTGCTCGGCGGACTCGGGTCTGAGTCGCACCCGAGAAACACCAGGCCCGCGAGGAATGCGGCAAACGTCCACAGTCGTGCGTTCAGATTCCTCACTCCCATAGTGCCTATCTCCTATAAAGGATGGTATAGGTCAGTGTTACGGTTTCACGCTCCGGGACACGCACATCAAAGCGTGCGGTACGGGCATCTTCCTTTTTCGAAGCGATCTCGGCCGTGCCGACAGCCGCCGATTCCACCACCCAGTCGCCGAAGAGACGTTCGAGCACGCGCACGGTAACCTCTTCACCACTCGCATTGCCGAGCGTGACTTTCCAGGTTTCTCGTGTACCGCCGGTCGGTGTGCCCTCCTGCAGGGTACGGACACGCTCGGCGGTCAGGTCGAACGCCTGGGTTACACGCAGCCGGACCGGCGCACCGGGAGGGGTGTCGTCGATGGCATCCTCGCCCAACATCAGGCGGTTGCCGTTATCGAACGTATGTACTTCGACAACACCGGCAGGCATGGCGGTCGGCGCGGGAAACTCGACATGCTTCGTAATGCGGTCGTCAAAGATCGTCGCGTCGTAGACATAATACATCGTCGGGCTGATCTTGGTTTCGGACGTGATCAGCGGAAGAGTCGCGACGGCCCCGTCGTACAGGGTACCGCCGGTCTGCACGTGAAAGCGTCGCACGTCGCCGTGACGGGTCTTGTCATCCCCTTTCGCGGCACCGGCCCCGGGGTTGAGGCGATCCACCCGGCGTTTGTCGAGAGCGAGGTGCACACTGCCTGCGATGAACGAAAGCGATTGGTACGGCAGGTTCAGGCCGGCGGCGTTGTTCAATACGAAATTCCCGGTCAGACGGCCTGTCTGTTCTTTGTCGACCCGCGCTTCATAGGTTGCCGCCCAGCCGATGCCATGCGTGCGGTAGCTCAGTGCGATGGTCACCTCGCCCGATCGTTCGGTATCGACCTCCCAGAGGAGACTCGGTTCGGTCACCGATCCGTCCGGCGGGCTCCAGTGCTTCGGCGTTTCGATATCATTGCGCTCCACCATGATGAAGCCCGGTTCGTCTCCGTCGGCCTCCAGGTAGAGGTAGTCGTCGTCGACCATGCGCAGAACCTCGGCTGCCGTACTGTCGCTCTCGTCGTCGGTTTTCAGGATGAGGGTTACGCTTTCACCGATCCGGTGCTTCCATTGCTTGTAGTAGGTCACCACGGTCTCGTTGAAGCTGAGCGAAAGGGTTTCGAGTTCAGGGCCCTTGTTGACGACGAGCCGAGCCGTGGAGGGCACGATTTCCGGCGACACCATCGGAAGCACAAGGGTCTGACGCCCTTTTTCCAGCTGCAGGGTACGCACCTCGTGGATTTCAGCAAAATCGCGCGCGTAGATATCGATGGTTCGCTGCAGAGCGGGATCGGGCCGCATCGCACCTGCCGCCGCGATCGTAACCAGAAGACCGATAACTATCATCCATCCGTGCCGCCGCATGACCCGCGCTCCTTCCTTTTCTGGTGTGTGTGGGATCGATCTTTCAAGATACAACGTCATGAGCCCCTATGCAGGGGCTCGAAGACGGACAATGTGGATCACGCACGGCGAATCCGACTACTCCAGGCGTTGGCGCACCGCAGCGATGGTGGGCTCGTTCGGATCGGCCAGGCGAATGTAAGCCCGGTAGGCTTCACGCATCGCCGTGTCATTGCCGGTTTCGAAATAGACATCGCCGAGTGCCAGGTACGCCGGGGCGAATTCCGGCCAGGAGCGGGTCGCATCCCGCAGGATGCCCACCGCCGACTGCAGATCGCCCAGGTCCACGAGCGCGTTGGCCACGGTCAAATGTGCATCCTTGAACGCCGGCCGGATTTCGAGAGCATGGCGTGACTGTGCGAGCGCTTCGTTCGGATCGCCCAGCTCCAGGCGTACCAGCGCGAGGTTATGGTAGGCATCCGCGTAACGGGGATTGATGAAAACGGCGTTGCGGAAGTACTCCTCCGCTTCCAGGAATTCGTTCCGGCGGTAATGGATCAAGCCCATCGTGTTAAAGGCAGGGGCATAATCCGGGCGCAGTTCCACGGCACGAGCCGCGGCCTCCAGCGCCTGCTCCTCATCCTCCAGCCGTAAGAGCGACTGCGCGATGTTGTTGTACGTTTCCGCCGAGTTCGCATCGAACGAAAGCGCTTTGTCAAAGTAGGCAAGGGCGGTGTCGGGACGGCCGGCATAATGGTGCACAAGCCCGATGTTGGTCCAGGCCTGTGCCATCGTGCTGTCCATCGCAACCGCCTTATGAAACAACACGGCAGCGGTATCGCTCTGCTCCTTGTCCAGCAGGATCAGGCCGATATTGTTCCATGCACGAGCCATGCTGCTGTCCTGGGCCAGCGCCCGCTCCGCATACACAAGCGCGCTGTCGAACTGCTCACGGCTGTAGAGCACATGAGCAAGATTGTTGTACGCTTCCGGAAACACTTCCAGGCCCTGTATCGCGCGACGGTAGTTGGTTTCCGCCTTCTCGAACAGGTCCACTTCCTGCTGCAGCACACCGAGATTGTAGGCGGCGTAGGGATGGTATGAGTCAATTTCCAGGACGGCACGATAGGCGCGAATTCCAGCATCGTATTGGCCCATCTTGACATACGAAACACCGATCTGAAACTGCGCCTCGGCATAATCCGGGCGCCGTTCCAGCGCAAGCTCGAACGCCCGCACCGATGCGGCGTATGATTCCTTGGCCTGCAATGCAAATCCTAGATTGAAATGCAGCTCGGGGATTTGATCGTCGATCACCAGCGCACGCTGGAGGACTCGAATCGCTTCGTCCAGGGTTCCGTACAAGGTGAGCGTCAGGGCATAATTGTTCAGCAGATAGGCGTTGGAGGGGTCCATGCGTACAGCTCGCTCGTATGCATCCAGCGCCTCCTCCAGGTTGCCGGCCGTAAGGTAGGAATCCGCAAGCAGCCGGCGGTTGACCGGATCCTTCGGGCGAAGATGGACCGCCAGGTTGTACGCATACACTGCTTCCTGCACTCGACCCAGTTCAGAGTACGTACGTCCCAGATTATACCAGGCTTCGCCGTACAGGGAGTCGATTTCAACTGCCTCCTGCAGCACTCCCATCGATTCACGGTAGCGTTCCGACTCGAAATACACCACCCCGAGGTTGTTGAGAATATCCAGGCCTTCCGGTTGCAGCTCTCGAGCCCGGCGATACGCCTCTACAGCCCCTTCCAGGTTTGCCCGGGCATGTCGTGTAACGCCCAGGTTGTACCAGGCATCGACATAACGGGGATCGATTTCGACCGCGGTTTGAAAGGCCTTCTCAGCGGATTCTAAATGCTCTTCGAGGTAACGGGTTCGACCCGCGACGAAACGGGCGTATGCCGACGGATCGGGTGGTGAAGAAAGGGACTGTCCTTCACGCAACTGTCCGGGAGTACCCGGTCTTTCAGGCCCTGCCATGCTTTCCCCCGCCCCCGACAGCAAAAGAACGATGGTCAGCGCGAAGCACCACATCCTGCGTTCCATGATCGCTCCTGCTTGGTGATTCAGTTTGTCTCGCGATGGTTCAATGTACAAAGGATATGACCGGGTACGTTGCCGGGTAAGCCCGTAGTGTACGGCGGGTGAGACCGGTTGAAACCTTTCGCCGGGCAGCAGGTCGTCGCAAAAGGTGGCGAGTCCGGCGCAACCGGCCGTCTCAACAGGTGTCATTCCCCGAAGAAGGCCGGCGGGCAAGCACGGCGCAAGCCGGTGGCCGGCGTCCTTTAAAAAAATAGAAATTCAGCTCTTTGTGGTCTTCCCGAGGCACGAAAACCAGCGCGGAACACCATCCTGCGACAACCTCGCTGGAAAATACCCCTGCGGGCGAGTTCAGTCCCTGTAGCCCATTTCCCTGCGTACCACGGCTGTGTTCTCCGGCCCGGTGAGTCGTTCGAGCAGCCGGAACGCGACGTCCAGCGCCGTTTCAGGGGCGGTCGAAGTCAGGATGCGATGGTCTTCAACAATGCGTTCGTCCACCACATTTGCCCCGTACTGTGCGAGTTGTCGCCGCCGATGCCCCCCGCTCAGGTGGTACGTCGTCGCGCGTTTTCCTTCCAGGATGCCTGCACGACCGAGGCACAACGCACCGACACAGACCGCTGCGATCCACTTCCCGGCATGGTGAAAGGCACGAACCGTTTCGAGGATGCGTTCATCGAACGCGTCTTCATAGAAACCTTCTTCTTCGAACCCGCCGGGCAGTGCCAGGGCGTCGAACGAATCGAGATCAATGTCCTGCAGACGGTGTTCGGGCAAGACGGTGAAGTTCCAGGTGCAGCGGACCTTGTCACGCAACCCGGCGGTGACAAGACCCACCGGTTCGATCCCTTCCGCCCTGCTCCAACCGAACACATCGGTGAACGCCGCCGCTTCCAGCTCTTCGAAGCCGCGAGGAAGAATCAGCAAAACCTGCTTCAGAGGAGGACTCCTTTCTGATCCTGTCGGACCGGCATCCCGTTCGGGGAGGGTGCGCCGTGCAGATTTACCGGAAGGCCTGCCGACGTCCCACACTGCCCGCACACCGGTACCCGTGTTCGAGTCAGAAGATACGGAATCTCCAATAGATCGAGAACGCCTTCAGTTCTTTTCCGCCCGTTCCTTGATTCCACGCAGCATCTTCTGCTCCATGATGAAATGAAGCGGCTCGATCACGACACGGTAGAACAGTCCCATCACGAACGAGGGGTGTCGCGCATACCGTGTCCGTACCACCAGCCGGCTGCCGGAGGCGCCCTGCGGTCGAACGTGGAAGCTCCAGGTGCCCGGCCATTCTTCACTGATCAACGGCCCTCCGTCCGGACCGCCTTCCATCTTTTCCACGATCAGGAACTTCAGGATGAGGTCATGGTTCGGGGTGATCGCCTCGACACGGGTCTGCGGCCCAATGCCCGGCGACATCCGTATCATATCGCCCACTTCAAGACCCTGCCATTCGCCGATGATTTCATCGGCGCTGTGAATATCGTATCCAAAGAGATTCTCGATCCAGTCATAGCTGTAGAACCCGCCGCGTCCCTGTCCGAGCTGCACCAGCCACGGCCACACCCTGTAAGGCGGGGCCTGGATCGAAATCGCCCGTGTGGTGCGAAATGCGGGGTCCGGCACAATTTCATCTCCCGGCCGTGAAGCATTCACCTCCTCATCCGTCGCATGCCAACGGATCATCTTCGGCCGCAGTTTGATCATGTACCCGGCGAGGCCGGCGATCCAGGGAAGCAGCTTGAACCATCGTCGCATGATTGATCCTCGGTTGGAGTTCTCCTGAGACAATTCGCATGAAACTGTATGGTAACCCGTCCCGGCAGGATTCATGAAGCGGTTTGCCACCGCAATTCCGCTTTCGGAGCGGTGCGGGCGGCAGGGAGTTGCCGGTATTCGGCATTGGCATGGATCAACAGCTGAATATCCCTCTTATCGGCATCCATGCCGAACTCGCAGAAGCAACACATGAGGGGGCAGACGGACGTCGGACAATGGATTGCCTGCCGATCATCCCGGCGAGACGGGAACAGATGCGTCGGGCGGACGAGGCGGTCCGGGCACCGCCGCTATATTGTCCGCACTCCCCTAACCCGAATATTGCATGAATGAAGAAAATGTTCTTTTCTAAATGCCATAATAACAATATGATAGTGTCGAGCTGTATAGTTTTGCTTCGGCCCAGAATGTTTTCAAGGCGAATTCATCTATTCATTCCCCCTTCGGGCGGTCCCAACTGCGTCATCTGCTTCGTTCAGAAGGAATCGCGATATTGCCATACAGTTTCATTCTTCGCGCCTCGCATCTGACTCACTTTGAACACGTGAAATATCCGGGCTAACCCGAATATTGCATGAATGAGGAAAGCGATCTATGGCAAGGACTGGTTTTACAAGAATATGTTCCCCAATTTGTCACTTCTTCCCGGCGACGGTTTGTACTTGAAGTAAAAGAGAATCCGGTTATCCAGTTGGCTCAGCTGACTTGCGACGAGGAGTGAACGGATGTATATTGCTGAACACGTGATCAGTGATAGCGAGGTGCGCCATGTGTTCCGTTCTCTCCCTGTT
>WJJA01000086.1 GCA_014729955.1 bacterium | reverse complement strand
GGCTGGAGATGGATACCCGGGACAATCGATACAATCCTTCCGACGGCGGATACTATCGCATCTGGAACAGCACACTGGAACCCCTTGGCGAAAACACCGAACTCACCCGGCTTCACCGTACCGGCTTGAAACTGCAACAGATTCTGCCGCTACCCGGCATGGGCGAACCCTGGCTTGCCTGGATTCGCATGCAGGCGGAAAACCGAAGTATGGAAAGCGGAGATCCTCCGAGAGCCGAGTGGATCCGTTTCGGTGGTGCGAACACGCTACGGGGACACGCAGAACGTGTGTTTGCCTCAAGTGGTGTACTCACCGGCAGTTTCGAACTCCGTCGTCTCCTTTCCCGTCAAAGCAGAGTTTTTGCGTTACTGGATGCAGCCGTCTATCGACAGGATAGCAGCAGCCGCGGGTTGTGGGCCTGGGGAGGTGGGGTGCAGTTGAGCGTGCAGCAGGGGTTTTTGAACGTTGCGCTGGCTGTACCGGGCGGTGAGGGCTTTTCAGCGACCACACTTCATGTGAGTCTTTCCACGGCGTTCTGAACTCGTGGGCAGCATTAGAGAGATCGTTCTACTGAACAGTCCTTCAGCTTTCACCTGAATCTCCCTGGAGGTACCACACTGGAACATATTCAATTGCAGGAACGTGGAGCCGGGATTCATCTTATGTGACATCGGTGCTTGGATCAAAGCCGGTGTATTGTGCGTGTATATATCAATTTGGTGCTTGGTCAGCTTTTGCGCGCGACGGATCATCTCGTTCAGACAACCGGACGGAATACGTACATTGCAGAGGATTCGGGTCCGGTTGCGTCTATTGAGTCGCCCTTGAAAAACATACACATCCTGCGAAAGAACCCATGCGGCGATTAACACACACTGTCTGGTTTGTTCTAGTCATCTTGTTCGCCACGACGGCCCTCCCGTCCGCTCGGGCGCAAAATGCCCGGTTCGGTAAAAACAAGGTGAACTGGGAAGTCTTGAACTGGTACTACCTGAAAACGGAACATTTCGACATTTACCATCCTCGCGAGCATTATGAGATAGCTGAATTTGCCGCGACGGCTGCTGAAGATGCCCTCCAGGAAATCCAGCAGCACTGGAAGTACACGCTCGAGGGACGGATCACGATCATTGTGTATCCCAACCACAATACCTTTCAAAACACCAACGTTTCGGGCTCCAGTCCGGGAGAATCCACCGGCGGTTTCACCGAGTTCTTGAAAAACCGTGTCGTGATTCCATTCGAGGGGAGTTACGAAAACTTTCGTCATGTGATTCATCATGAATTGACCCATGCGGTCATGCTGCGAATGCTGTACGGCGAAGGCGTCCAGAGCATCATCAGCGGCATCAGCCGGTTGCCGTTGCCGCTCTGGTACATCGAGGGCCTGGCGGAGTGGGAATCGCGCGGCGGCTGGACCAATGAAGCGGATATGTATCTGCGTGACGCGGTTGTGAACGATTATCTGCCGCCGTTGCAGCAACTCAGCGGTTACTTCTACTACAAAGGCGGACAATCCCTGCAGTGGTACCTGGCGGAACGGTACGGTCGCCAGAAGGTCGGTGAATTTCTCCGCGAAATCAGGAAAATGCGTGACGTCAACCGTGCCATCAAAACCTCTCTTGGGTACGATCTGGAAGAACTGTCCAAACGGTGGCAGAAATGGTTGAACAGCAAGATCTGGCCCCACTCCACGGAATTCGAGGAGCCGGAAGAGTTTTCCCTCCGGCTTACCGACCACGAAGAATGGTACAATTTCGTCAATACTTCGCCTGCACTCTCCCCGAAAGGGGATCGGCTCGTGATGTTGTCGGACAAGGACGACTATGTAAGCATCTATCTGCTCAATACGGTGACCGGCGAAATCCAGGAAAAACTGGTAACCGGCGGGCGTATTTACCTGTTTGAAAAACTCCTCTGGTTGCGGCCCTGGTTGACATGGTCACCGGACGGCGAAGAAATCGCGTTTGTATCGGAGAAGGGCGGGGAAGATGTGCTCTACACCCTCAACGTCGATGATGCCAGGATCACGCGAGAGTTCTCGTTTGGCATCGATGCGGTAGCGAGCCCGACCTGGTCGCCGGATGGCAGCAGGATCGTCTTCTCCGGTCAGCATGCCGGGAAAACAGATCTGTTTGCCCTTGATCTTCAGAGCGGTGAAACCACCCTGCTGACAGATGATCTCTACAGCGACTACGATCCTGACTGGTCAAGTGACGGCTCAAAGCTGCTGTTCGTCTCCGATCGCGGCGATCAGCTCAATCCCGGCAACGAAGGGGATGTCAGCATGTGGGAGCATCCCTATCGACAGATTGACGTCTACACGTATGATTTCGACACCGAGCGCATAACACGTCTGACCAATGACATATACGAGGATCGTACGCCGACCTGGACTCCGCGCGACGATGTCATCAGCTTCATCTCGGACCGTAACGGCGCCTATAACATTTATATGATGGATCTGGAGACATCGGAGAGCTGGGCATCGACCAATGTCTTGACCGGTGTGTTTACACCGTCCTGGTCTGACGCGGGGACGGTGGCTTTCACCTCCTTTTTCAAGGCCGGTTACGATATCTACCTGTATAAG
>WJJA01000085.1 GCA_014729955.1 bacterium | reverse complement strand
GTGATTCAACGATGACCAGTTTGGACGCCATGCAGTTCCTCGTTTGGTATCAGATCATGATGGTACGAAATCAGTGCCTTGCGCGAGAATACAAATTTCCAGAATGTAAAGGTGTGACCGTCAAGGCAATCAAGCTCCCGGCTCCATGTCACCCGGAGACGTCAATCCGACCGTTTGCTTCGTTCCGCCTCCATGAGCGGCAAACGCGCCCGCCCGGGCGCGTCTCATTGATTCAGGAAAACCAATCATCTCGCAAGTCTGTCATCAGTGCACGGTATTGGACGGTTGAACCATGTGCAGCGTGCCGTTCGGCTGCACACGCGTTGCATCTTCGAACAGGTACTGGTGCACGAGGAAACGCACATCCTCGCGGCCGTAAATGCCTCCCATGGCCATGGCTCGTTCAATCAAACGCTCCAGGTCGTCCATGGTGAGCATTCCGAGAGTAACCATCTCCAGCAACTGACCGTATCCGTCAGGACGAACCACGGCCGACTCCGCGGGGTGCAACACGCGGAAAGACGAATTGGATGCCGGCGACTGGTAGAGAATATCGACCTGGGGCATCCCCTCGATCTTCGCATACACCCAGCTGAAAGCTGCATTGATCTCGGATTCGGTGTAGCCCTGACCGAGAAGATCGTCGGAGATCAACTCCACATCCTCGAGATCCAGACGTTGCTCCTGGATTTCCCTCAGCAGGTGCATCACCAGCCCGACAACTCTCTGCGGTGCTTCGGTGTTTTCCTCGCGCATAACAGGTTTACCTACCGTGACAATGCTTGTATTTTTTACCGCTGCCGCACGGGCAGGGGTCATTTCTACCAACCTTGGGAAGCTCGCGCTTCACGGGCGCGGCCTTTGTTGCGGCGCCGGCTTCACCCTCGCCGTGACGTCTGCGCGCGGCCCTCGACATCGTTCGCCCGCCGCCCGCCTGCTGCTGTTCCGCGCCGCCTTCGCCGGCTTCCACCGGGGTTCGACCCTGGTACGCCAGTCCGCCGGTCTCGTTCTTGATCTCTTTGCCGGCCGAAGCGAGCAGGGACGGCGCTTCCGGGGCCGCCTGTTTGGTACGAACCTGCACGGTCATGATTCCGCGCAGGCTCTGCTCCGCGACACGTCCCAACATCGCCTCGAACGCCGCCAGGCCGTCACGCTTGTATTCGATCAACGGATCGCGCTGCGCATACGAACGCAACCCGATACCTTCCTTCAAGCGATCCATTTCATAGAGGTGATCCATCCATTCACGGTCCACGATCTTCAGAGTCGTGTACCGCAAGACCTTCTCATACAGCTCCTCGCCGAACAACTCTCTGCGACGTTCAAGCGCCTTTTTACCCGCTTCAAGCAGACGAGATTCGAGCGCGGGTAGTTCGATCGTCCCCATTTCATCATCGGTAAGATGGGGATCAATCATTAGCGTGCGCAAGACTGAACTGCGAAGTCCGTCCCAATCCCACGCGTAGGGGCCTTCTTTCTCATCGCAGTATGTATCTAGGGTTACAGCGACGAACTCCTCGAGCAGATTCTCCACCTCTTCCTGGATATCGCCGAAGAGAGCAGAGCGGCGTCGTGAATAGACGACCTCACGCTGTACGTTCATCACGTCGTCGTACTTCAGAAGATGCTCGCGAATCGAGAAGTTTTGCTGTTCGACCCTTTTCTGTGCTTTTTCGATGGCGCGTGTGACCATTGGATGCATGATCACTTCGCCCTCTTCGATCCCGAGCGAGTCCATCACCTTACCGATGCGCTCGCCGCCAAAGAGTCGCATCAGGTCATCTTCGAGCGAGAGAAAGAAGACGGAACGTCCCGGATCGCCCTGGCGACCGCTACGCCCTCGGAGCTGACGGTCGATGCGGCGAGCCTCATGACGTTCGGTTCCGATGATCTGCAAACCGCCCGGCACATCCTCGGCATTCATCGGATCAAGGTCGAATTCCTCGATCTGTTTCTGACGAAGCTCCGGGTTTGCCTCGAGACGGCGTGTGATGATGCCGTCGGGGCCATGCGCATCCTTGATCTCCGGCCCGATCTTGATGTCGGTGCCGCGGCCTGCCATGTTCGTCGCAATGGTGATGCTTCCGGGACGGCCCGCTTCGGCTACAATGTCCGCTTCCCGCTGGTGCTGCTTGGCGTTCAGCACCTTGATGTGGTCCTTCATCTTCTTACCGTCCACCGTGCGGGCGCCCAGCATCCGTGCGATCAACTCACTGGCCTCCACGGATGTCGTGCCGACCAGGATCGGTAATCCAAGCTCATACAGACGGATGATTTCATCGATGATCGCCTGGTACTTTTCACGTTTTGTACGATAGATCACATCCTCTTCATCGACACGCACCACCGGCCTGTTTGTCGGGATCACCGAAACTTCAAGCTCATAGATCTTGAAGAACTCCTCTTCTTCCGTTTCGGCGGTACCGGTCATACCGGCGAGCTTACCATAGAGACGGAAGTAATTCTGGAGGGTGATGCTGGCGATGGTCTGCGTCTCCGCCTCAACCTTCACCCCCTCTTTCGCTTCTATCGCCTGGTGCAGCCCTTCAGAATTGCGCCTGCCGTACATGATGCGCCCTGTAAACTCGTCGACAATCTGCACCTTGCCGTTCTCGATAACATATTCATCATCTTTCTGATAGAGTGAATGAGCACGCAGCAACTGGTGGATGGAATGGATTATGCCGGATTTTTCCGCCAGCGATTGTTCCGCCTCCACCTTCTTCTGCTGTTTCTCATCGTCACTGAGGTTTTTCTCGCTGTCAATGTCGTGGAAGATTTCGGAAAGATCCGGTATCACGAAG
>WJJA01000084.1 GCA_014729955.1 bacterium | reverse complement strand
GGTTTACGCCGCAATTGATGTCATACCCCACACCGCCCGGACTGATCACACCGTCTTCCGTGCCAAAAGCCGCCACTCCACCGATGGGAAAGCCGTAGCCCCAATGGATATCGGGCATGGCGTTCGAATGCCCCACGATGCCCGGCAGGGTGGCGACATTGGCCACCTGTTCGACCGCGCCCGCCTCGACCGCGTCGATCAGGCGCGGCGAGGAGTAAATGATGCCGTCCACGTGCATGCCCGACACCGCACCTTTCGGGACACGTCGACGCCAGGGATCGATCCGTTCCAGCTTGATGGTCTTGTTTATATCGCTCATGGGTACACTGCGGTTGGTGGTCTACAGGTCGGCAATCCAATAGGCATTCCACTGCCCGGATTCCTGCCCTGCGGATTGCAGGGACGCTTCATGATAGGTTACGGCCTTGATCTCGGTCGCGAGCGGTTGGTCCGGATTCCACTTTGGACGCTCCCAGGTAAGAATCAATTCTTCCGCTGTCCAACGGCATGCATCGGGCCGGCCGCGCAAGCCCTGGTCGGCGGTATGGAACAGCCACTCGTTCAAGGCGTCCACCATGGTCTCGCTGTTGATGCCGCCGGGCAACTGAATCCGGAAGGGTTTTTGATCTCTCGTGACCTTTTCATCATCAGGCCCATCATCGGAGGAAATCTTCAGCACCTCCTCGATCGCCTGCATGCTTGCCAGCAGAATATCGCACGGTGTGGAGGCGACCACCTCGACCGCCAGATCCGCCGTATGGTCGAGAAATGTGTATTGTGGTTTCGTCAGGTTCATGTTCCCCTCCAGGCTGTCGTATTATGCAACCTACAAAGGAAATCGACCGCGTTGCTGAGGGCGAACCTGTCATGACACTGAAATAGAGCACGAGTGGGCAACAGCAGGGGCTGCACGACTGGCAGACAAGAGTCTGCCACAACGGCGCAGGTGTTGCCGTTAGGGTTTGGGTGGTCTTCGACGTGCATCCATGCGTATGATAATGCTTTACTTATGATTTTCAGCATCAAGACGATGCCGGCATGAAGGTTGTAACGGTATCCGGAAGAACATGAGGGATCCACCCTCGTGATGTTTCGCGAGGTCAAAATAGGAGTGAAGTAAGACGATGGACTTGAACCGTTTTACGGAAAAATCGCGGGAAGCGCTGAACGACGCCCAGCAGGAGGCGATACGTCGCGGGCATCCGGAAGTGGACGTGGAGCACCTTCTCCATGCTCTGCTGGAGCAGGAGGGCGGCCTGATTCCCCGTATGATGGAAAAGCTGGACGTGGACCAGGGGGCACTACGTGAGGATATCGACGGCGAGTTAAGCAAACGACCGCGTCAATCGGGACCCGGCGCTCAACCCGGCAATATTTACATCACGCAGCGCCTGCAGCGGCAGATTGTCCTGGCCGAAGAGGAAGCGCGTCGCCTGAAGGACGAATATCTCTCGGTCGAGCACCTTTTCCTGGCAATGCTGGAAGAGGGGCCGAATACGGCGCTGGGCAAGCTTTTCAGCAAGCACGGTTTGGACAAGGACCGGTTCCTGAAAGCGTTGACGTCCGTCCGCGGCCGCCAGCGTGTGCAGTCCTCCAACCCGGAGGAGACCTACGAAGCGTTGAGCCGGTACGGCCGCGACCTGGTCGGTGACGCGCAGACGGGCAAGCTGGATCCTGTGATCGGACGGGACGGCGAAATCCGTCGTGTGATCCGTATCCTCAGCCGTCGCACCAAGAATAACCCGGTGCTGATCGGCGAGCCCGGTGTGGGAAAAACCGCGATCGTCGAAGGGTTGGCGCAGCGAATTGTGCGCGGCGATGTCCCGGAAAGCCTGAAGGACAAGATCGTCTACGCCCTCGACATGGGTGCCCTCGTCGCCGGCGCGAAGTATCGCGGCGAGTTCGAGGAACGCTTGAAGGCGGTGCTGAATGAGGTCAAGGAAGCGGAAGGCCGCATCCTGCTCTTCATCGACGAGATGCATACCATCGTCGGCGCGGGAAAGGCGGAAGGCGCGATGGATGCCGGCAACATGCTGAAGCCGATGCTCGCACGCGGGGAGCTGCACTGCATCGGGGCGACCACCCTGGATGAATACCGCAAGCACATCGAAAAAGATGCTGCGCTGGAACGTCGCTTCCAGCCTGTACAGGTGGACGCTCCCAGCGTGGAAGACACCATTTCCATCCTGCGCGGCTTGCGGGAACGCTTCGAGGTGCATCACGGCGTCCATATCCAGGACAATGCCCTGGTGGCATCCGCGACCCTGTCCCATCGTTACATCACGGACCGGTTTCTGCCGGACAAGGCGATCGACCTGGTCGATGAAGCGTGCGCGATGATTCGCACGGAGATCGATTCTATGCCGGCGGAGCTGGACGAGGTGACACGGCGCGTGATGCAGCTCGAGATCGAAGAAGCCGCGCTGAAAAAGGAGAAGGATTCTTCATCGAAGGAACGTCTGAACGATCTGCGCAAGGAGCTTTCCGACCTGCGGGATCGTGCGAGCAGCATGAAAGCGCAGTGGGAAAACGAAAAGCAGGCGATCGAAAAGGTGCAGCGTCTGCGTGAGGAAATCGAGCAGATCCGTTACCAGATCGAACAGGCCGAACGTGAGTACGACCTGAATCGTCTCGCGGAGTTGAAGCACGGCCGCCTGCCGGATGCGCAGAAACGTCTGCAGGAGGAGGAAGCGAAACTGCGTGCGGAGGAAGCGCACGGCAAGCTCCTGCGTGAAGAGGTCACCGAAGAAGAGATCGCCGACATAATCAGCCGATGGACCGGCATCCCGGTCAGCCGCCTCGTCGAAGGCGAACGGGAAAAGCTGCTGAAACTGGACGGCGTGCTGCACGAACGTGTGATCGGCCAGGATGAAGCGGTGCAGCTGGTGGCGGACGCGGTGATCCGTGCACGGTCGGGCATCAAGGATCCGAATCGTCCGATCGGCAGCTTCATCTTCCTCGGTCCCACCGGCGTCGGCAAGACGGAGCTTGCCAAGACCCTGGCGCAGGCGCTTTTCGACACCGAAGACAACATGATCCGCATCGACATGTCGGAGTACATGGAAAAGCATGCGGTCAGCCGCCTGGTGGGTGCGCCTCCCGGTTATATCGGTTATGATGAAGGCGGGCAGTTGACCGAAGCGGTGCGTCGTAAACCGTATTCAGTGGTGCTTTTCGATGAGATCGAAAAGGCACACCCGGATGTGTTCAACATCCTGCTGCAGATCCTGGACGACGGGCGCATCACCGACAGTCACGGCCGTACCGTGAACTTCAAAAACACGGTGTTGATCATGACCTCCAATATCGGTTCAACGTACCTCCTGGAGGGGATTACCCCTGAGGGCGAAGTGCGAGACGAGACACGCACACAGGTGATGGCCGATCTTCGTCGTTCGTTCCGACCGGAGTTTCTGAACCGTGTGGATGATATCGTGCTGTTCACGCCCCTGCGCCTGGATGAGATCAAGCAGATCGTGGATCTGCAGGTACGCGATCTTCAGCGACGCCTTGAAGACCGGCGTGTTGCGGTGGACCTGACCGAGGAAGCGCGTAAGTTTGCGGCACAGCAGGGATATGATCCGGTGTACGGTGCACGCCCGCTGAAACGTTTCCTGCAGCATGAACTCGAGACGCGGCTGGGTCGTGCGTTAATCGCCGGCGAGATTTCTCCCGGTTCGGATGTGACCATCGATGTTCGGAATGATACCTGGGATATTCGAGTCGAACCAAGCCGGAACGAGGAACCATCCGAGCAGAAAGCCGAAGTGTAGAACCCGGTCGGTCGTTTCGAAGGTCATACTCACGTCAAACCTGCCCCGGTTCGGGATGGAGCCGGGGCGTGGAAGACTACCCCGAATATTTCATGAAGGGAGAGGACATTCTTTTCTAAAAACTATATTAACAAAGAGATAATATCACGACATACCGTTTTTCTCCGGCACAG
>WJJA01000612.1 GCA_014729955.1 bacterium | reverse complement strand
CCGTAATCTCGGTCAGGTAGTAAAGGCCGCCCACATGCTCCAGCTTTTCCTGTGTGGTCAATTCTGTTGCAAGGGTGGTAAGATCGACCGCTTCGCCGCGTCGGCGGATCGTCAGCATCGCCTGGTATATGGTGCGATGCTTTTCCCAGTAAAACGCTTCGGGGATGATGTGTTCCTGGGCTTTGTCGATACCGTGAGGATCCTGCAGAATCGCGCCGAGCACAGACTGCTCCGCCACCAGATCGCTCGGAGGGATACGACCTCCGCCGTGGGTGTCGGCTTGCGTCGGTTTTGTGCGTACGGCATCGGCCGCGCGATTCATGCCGGTCTCCTGTCGGCTCGTACCACGGATCGTAGGTTATGGTTGGAACGGGGTGACAGCTGTGCCGTGCCGCCCCAACATACTCTGCTGCGCGCATCCCGAGATGCGCTCCAGGTCACCACCTCGAATCTCTTACGGCAAGGCTCGTGTGATTTCTCCCCTCGTTCCTGCCGCATTATCTGCCCCGAGTCAGGATGCGTAATATAGCACTTAAGACCAAATGTAACAAATGATTAGGAGACGCCCTTCTCATCCAGCAGCTTCTTCATCTGCTGAATGTCTTCCCAGGTCGGACGCTTCCATTGAGGGTTCCGCAGCAGCGCTGCCGGGTGGAAGGTGACCATCAGGTCGATCCCGTGGTAGTTCCACACCTTCCCCCTCATTTTTGACAGAGAATCTTTCGTCTTCAGAAGCGTCTGAGCCGATACCCTCCCCAATGCCAGGATCAGTTGCGGCTGCAAAAGCTGCAACTGTTTTACCAGGTGCGGCTCGCACTGTTCCACCTCTTCGGGGAGCGGGTCTCGGTTTCGCGGCGGCCGGCATTTCAAAATGTTGCAGATATAGACGTCCTTCTCACGGCTGAGATTCACCGCCGCCAGGATTTTATCCAGCAATTGTCCTGCGCGTCCCACGAACGGTTCACCGAGTTTGTCTTCATCCGCTCCCGGCGCCTCTCCGACCAGCACCAGGCGGGCGTTCTGATCTCCCACACCGTACACAAAACGGTTGCGTGTATCTCCCAACGGGCACTTCTTGCAGTTACAGATCGCCCGTCGGAATTCTTCCATATCGCTGAAATCGGGGAAAGGATCGTCCAGTCGCCCTTCGACAGGGATGACCGTCTCCGGCTCCGGCGCGGATCGTTCCCATTCCGGGTTGGGGGGAGGACAGTCCTTCGCGGTGCCGCGTACCGGGCTCGCGTCACTCGCCGGCTCAGGCTTCGCTCCGGTCGAATCGTCCTTCACGCGACCCGCTTTCCCCTCAGCCCTCGTCTCATACCCTCGATCTGTAGACGACCTTTTCGACGCACGGCTCGATTCCACCTCTTTTCCGTCCTCCTCTGCTCCCTGGTTGAAGGATGCAACACCTGCGGGATGAGCCCAGAGCTCACGGTCTCGTTCGGCCTGGCGGGAAAAGTACCTACGGGCTTCTTCGCGGAGTTGCTCGCTGTCCATCGTCTGCCTGTCCCGGGGGAGTGTTCGGTGAAATGACGTGAGGAAGTATACGGACTCACAAAAGCTGAAGACAATGCTAAGGTGATGCTCGCAGAAAATTCACGACCCGGTCCAGCACCCATCCGGCCAGCTCCCGTTTCGATGCAGACGGCGACGTTTCACCCTCGCTCTCCCGGTCGGAAATCCATGTCAGACGATTGGTGTCCGCGCCGATTGCATCGACCTGGTTGAACAGGATCGCATCCAATCCCTTCCTTGCCCGCTTCACACGGGCCGGAGCGAGATCACCGCCGGCCTCCAGCGCGAACCCGACCGTGATGCCCGGACAGTGAGATGCAGTCTCCGCCGCAATGTCAGGATTGGCAACCAGTTCAAGCACCGGCTCAGGTGTGTTTTCGCGTTTCATCTTGCCCTTCAAAGCCTGCTTCGGTCGGTAGTCGGAAACCGCTGCTGCATAGATCGCAACATCCATCCTGTCAATGCGATCCTGCACCGCCGCAAGCATATCGTTAGCAGACCGAACACGAACCGTTTCCACACCGGCCGGAGGGTTGACATCCATCGGTCCGTGGACCAGCACAACCTCCGCGCCTCGCTTGAGTGCTTCCTCCGCCAGCGCAACTCCCATGCGTCCGCTGGAACGGTTGGACAGCATCCGTACACTGTCGATCGGCTCTTCTGTACGGCCGGCCGTGATCAGCACACGTCTGCCCGCAAGATCTCCGCTGCTGATCAGCAGACGAAGAACCTCTTCCACGATCGCCGATGGTTCCGACATACGACCCGCACCCGGCAGTTCATCGGGATGAGCCATCTCGCCCGTTTCGGGTCCAACCACATGAGCGCCGCGTGTTCTCAAAGTCTGCAGATTGGTCCGGGTGGCGGGGTGCTCCCACATGGAAGGATTCATCGCCGGTGCGAAAAGCACCGGACACCGCGCCGCGAGCAGGCCGGTGGTGACGAGATCGTCGGCGATCCCGCATGCCGCCTTGGCGATCAGGTCGGCCGTCGCCGGCGCGACAAGTACCAGGTCAGCCCAATGGGGAAGCTCGAGATGACCGACCTCGGGCGAACCGTCGTCATGAAACATCTGCAAGCCGACCGGACGGCCGGTGATCGCCGCGAAGGTCGTTGGATGCACAAAACGGGTTGCAGCGTCCGTCATCATGACACGGACCTCCGCACCCCGTTTCAAAAGCAATCGTGCGAGTTCCACGGTCTTGTACACCGCGATCCCGCCGCCGGCGGCGATCAGGACACGGCGTCCGTGAAGCCGCAGCATTTCCTGGTCTTTAGAGACCGCCATCCTCGTCACCAAGCTGGTCCAGCAGGCTCAGCTTCGAGGGGAAGGACCCCGGCAGATCGGTGTCCGGAGTCGGCAGATCCTCGCTCAGCTTGTCGTCTTCCGCCCGCTTGATCTCGAGCTTGTCCGCAATCATCTCGCGCAGGGCAAGCACCGTCGGCTTTTCAAACTGCAGTACCGGTTCGTGGATCTCGGGAGCGTCCTCGATCATGCCCGCATCCTCATCCTCGAACTTCTCCATCGCTTCAACCTGGTTCAGGTACGCATCCATCTCGCGACGCTGCCGTTCGCCGACCTGCCGCGCACGCTGCGCCACCACCATGATCGTCTCGTAGATATTCTTCGTCTTGCCGTAGTAATCTTCCGCGAGAAACATCTCGTGTGCCACGTCCTGCCCTCCATGTCCTGCACAATTCAGCCGATCCCGTACGATTCCAGGATCTCTGCCACCTCTTCTACTGCCGTGTCGAGATCGTCGTTCACCACGATGTGATCGAACCGTTCCGCCTTGTCGCGCTCAAACTGGTACCGTGTCAGGCGGCGTTCGATCTCTTCGATCTCTTCACGTCCTCGGTTAACCAACCGTTCCCGGAGCACTTCAACCGACGGAACGTCAATATAAACAAGAAGCGCTTCTGGATACACCTTCTTCAGTGTCAATGCCCCGAGCACATCAATATCGAAAATAATATCGCGCCCCGCACGCAAATCCTGCTCGACTCGAGAGCGCCGGGTGCCGTAAAGCTGACCATGCACCTCTTCGTACTCGATGAAATCGCCCTCTTCCACCTTCTCCAGGAACTGCTCGCGTGTCAGAAAATCGTAGTCTACACCGTCCACCTCACCGTTGCGCCGGGAGCGCGTGGTCGAGGACACGGAAAAACGCATGTGCGGGAAGCGTTCCCGTAGCGCATGGATAATCGTGGACTTGCCCCCGCCTGACGGTGCAGAAAAGACCACCAGCTTGCCGCGCGGCGCCTCTTCATTCATACGTCACACCACATTCTGCACCTGCTCCCTCATCTTCTCCAGTTCTTCCTTCATCGAAACCACGTCCGCGGCAATCTCGGCATCCTGCGCCTTGGAACCGATCGTATTCACTTCACGGTTCATCTCCTGCAGAATGAAATTCAATCGCTTGCCGGCTTCGTTCTCGTTGTCGAGCGCTTCCAGGAACAGCTGCACATGGCTGTCCAGGCGGACCAGCTCTTCGGTCACATCGAGACGGTCTACCAGGTAGGCGACCTCCTGCTCCAGGCGCCCCACATCGACCTGCTCGGACGGCACATACTTTTCGATCCGCTCCTTCATCCTCTGATGCTGCAGCTCACGGTTCGCATCGGCGCGCTCCCTGACTCGTTTCGTGCGCGCCTGAACCTCGGCGCACCGCTTGCGCAGATCCGCCTCCAGGTTCGCACCCTCTTCCAAACGCATCCGGTTGAAATCTTCAATCGCATCATCGAGCCCGGTCAATACCACCTTCAGGCGGCGTTTCGCTTCATCGTCCGACTCTTCCGGCGCAAGCTGATCCGCCAGCGGCACGAGCGCGGAGAGTGTCAGGTCATCGTTCAGACCGTGTTCACGACCCGCTTCTCGTAACGCGTCCACCAGCCGGCCGACAGCATCACCGTCAAAGCCCAGCCGTGATTGACGCACTGAATCGCGGTTTTCAGCGATACCAAGGTGGACTTTGCCACGATCCAGCCGTGTGCGAAGATGGTTACGCAGATCGGTTTCATGGGGTTGCAGACTGCGAGGAAGACGTGTGGATACCTCGAGGTAACGATTGTTTACGCTACGCAGTTCGATCTGATAGACCGTGTCGCCGTCGTGAACCTCCGCACGTCCGAATCCCGTCAAGCTTCGTATCATCTCAGCTCCCGCATTATCATCACAGTGGAGGACGCCTCTTCAAAGATGAATCCATCGGCTCATGCAAAAAAGACCTGCAACCGGCAGAATGACGACATCTGCCGGAGCCTGAACGAACCGTTCTGACACGAGTTCAACGAAATCACCCGGCTGGAAAGCCGGGTGCCGAAACGTCCAAGCAGCGTGTCCACCCCCGTCGGCGGCGGATTGTTCCACGCACGGGTTCAGATCTTCGATTCCTTGAACATCACATGCTTGCGCACCACGGGATCGTACTTCTTGATCTCCATTTTGCCCTGCATGTTACGCTTGTTCTTGGTCGTCGTATAGAAGTAACCCGTTCCGGCGCTGGAAACCAGACGAATTTTCTCGCGAATGGCAGCCATCGTACCCTCCGTACCTCGGTTCGCTCTCCAGGAGCGATGGTCTTTTCTTACAGACAATGAATATAAGAAAAACAGGACGCGAAACCATACTCCATACATGCTGCTGGAGGCATACGGGTTCCAGGGCCTTCGCTCTGTCTTCCGACGGTCTCTCCACACGGTCCGGGTTCCCGAAACGCCTTTCTTCCCAAGGGTAGGGCGGGCCTAACCCGGATATTTCACGAGTTCATAGTGCGTCAGATGCGAGGCGCGAAGGATGAAGCTGTATGGCAATACCGTGAATCCTTCGCAACAAAGCAGATGACGCAGTTGGGACCGCACGAAGGGTGAATGAATAAATGGCTTTTTCTCTTTTACGTCTGGGTACAAACCGTCGCCGGGAGGAAGTGACAAATTGGGGAACATCTTCTTGTAAAACCAGTCCTTACCATAGCTCGCTTTCATCATTCATGAAATATTCGGGCTAAGTGCACGCTTGCCCTCGCAGTCGGGCGTGCATGCACCGTAACAGAATCGACTTCGGCAATAGACAGGCACGAAGACCCGGCCCGCTGGGCACAGGGGTCAGCCCGAGTGACTACCCGCCCCGGTGCCGGCGACAGCGCCTGAGGTACGCAAACCCGGGCTACAGCTCTTACAGGGACGCTTTTTCGTTGAAGCCCAGGCGTTGACCCATGATACGGTCCATCCAGCGTGTCGGGAGGATCTTCTGCAGGAAGGGCAATAGATGCGCCACCGGATGCACCGGGTAACGGTATTTCGGTTTGGAGTTTTCGACCGCATCACGGATCGCTTCGGCGCACGGTTGCGGGCCCCACACCTGCCGTGTCGGGAAAAAGGAACCGCTCAGATAGGTATTGTAGTGACGAGCGTACGGGGATTGCTCGTCATACAGTCGTGTCGTCGAATTGCTCTTGGCGGTGCCGGCAAACCCTGTCGCGATCGGGCCCGGTTCCACGAGGCTCACCTTGATATCCCACGGCTGCAATTCGATGCGCAGCGCATCGGTCAAGCCTTCCAGGGCATATTTGGATGAGGAGTAAAGCCCATTCAACGGAAACGCGACTCGGCCCACGACCGAACTGACCATCACAATCCGTCCCAAGCGGCGCTCCCGCATCTCCGGCAGCACCAAACGTGCCAGGGCGATCGGCGCCAACACATTGGCATCGTACATCATGCGCATCTCGTTGAGGTCGATCTCCTCGACCGTGCCGCGAGTGCCGTACCCGGCATTATTGACCAGTGCATCCACCGGTCCGAGGTCCTTGCGCAGTTGCCGGTAGACTTCGTTGCGCTGCTTCGGATGAGTGATGTCGAGAGGGTAGGGCCGGATGGTCTCGAACTCCTTCGCAAGTGCCTGAAGGGCTTCTTTGTTTCGAGCACTCGCTGCCACTGTCCAGCCGCGTTGCGCCAGCACCTTCGCCGCTTCGCGCCCGATGCCGTTGGATGCACCCGTAATCCAGACTACTCCGCGTGGTAAACTCATCGTCCTCATCCCTGTTTCGTCAATGGTTGAGAAGAACCGCACCATTAAGCATCATCGGACTCTTCTTCATCCCGTTCCAACCTGCCTCGTGCCTCTTCCGCGGTGATGCGCCCCTCCAGGATCGAAGCGGTATCCACCGCCAGATCCACCTTGCCGAAGGGCGGCATGATATAGACACCCTGCACCAGCGCCGCTATGTTGCGCAGGGCTTCCTGTGCGATTTCAATCCCTTCCGCGAAGCCGTGCTCCTTGCTTCGGTCCGACGCCCGCTTCATACGATCTCGAATCTCGCGAGGGACCTCCATGCCGGGCACTTCATTGTGAAAGAACTCGGCATTACGGAAGCTTGCCAACGGCAGAATGCCGATCAGAACCGGGATACGCACATCTCCCCACCGTTCCTTGGCCTCGAGAAACCTCGCCTGGTCGAACATCGGCTGCGTCAGGATATACTCCGCCCCGGCGTCAATCTTCTGATGCAGCCTGTCGATTTCCAGCTCCAGATCGATCGCGCCGGGATTAAAACCGGCACCGAGAAAGAAATTCGTCGCCTTTTTAATCGGATTGCCGGCGAGGTCGCGGCTGTGGTTCAGGTTGTCGGCAATACGAAGCAGCCCGATCGCATCAACATCGAAAACCGCTGTCGCCATCGGGTAGTCTCCCAGTTTCGGAGGATCGCCGGTGACCGCCAGGATGTTGTCCAGGCCCAGCGCTTCACACCCCAGAAGGTCCGACTGCATCCCGAGAATATTGCGGTCCCGGCAGGTATAGTGCAGGATCGTATCCATACCGGATTCACGCTTGATGATATGCGCCAGAGCCATCGGGCTCATGCGCGCCGATGCACGGGGTCCGTCGGGAATGTTCACCACAT
This sequence comes from bacterium, assembly GCA_014729955.1. Lineage (GTDB taxonomy): Bacteria > Electryoneota > Electryoneia > Electryoneales > Electryoneaceae > WJJA01. The sequence goes on along the minus strand of WJJA01000612.1, from coordinate 12,244 downwards.
TGATCCCGGCCGCCTGCAGGAATGACACCTGTCGTAAAATGCGCGCCGGCGTGGGGATGCGCGGCGGATGAAGCTCGCAGGACACGGGGAAAGCTTCGTCGTCCAACAGCTTTCCCAGGGGCGATCTCTCAGCTCGCGGCGGCACCTTGTGAGCTTCTTCCGGCACTCGCCCGACCTGCGTTGCGGCTCGATCTTCGGCACTGATCTCTACCTTCTTCTCGTGGACCGGTCGCAGCGCACGGATCGCGGACTTCATGAAACGAATATGGTTCGGAGTCGTGCCGCAGCAGCCGCCGATCAATCCGACACCCTGCTGAATCAAACGCTTGGTGTATTCGGCGACGTACTCGGGCGTCGAGAGGTAGATGATGCGCCCCTCGACCATCTTCGGTTCGCCGGCATTGGGGAAGGCGGCGAGCGGCTTCTCCGTGACCGGGCGGATCTCTTTCATCGCTTCCAGGATGCCGAGCGGACCGGTGGAACAGTTCAGCCCGATCACTTCGACCGGTTCACGGTCCAGCGCAATCCCGATTTCCGCCGCCGTCAGGCCGTAGGACGTTGACCCGTGCTCGTTGACCGTCATCATCGCGATGATCGGAATGGTCTCCGACACCGACCGTACCGCCTGGATCGCGACACGGATTTCGACCAGGTCCATGAAGGTCTCAAGCATGATGATATCGGCGCCGCCGGTGATCAGACCGTCCGCCTGGGTGCGAAAGCCTTTCAGTGCTTCGTCGCGGGTGATTTTTCCCAAGGGCGCAAGAGGTTTGCCCAGCGGTCCCATGGAGCCGGCCACCAGCACTCCCGCTCCCTCATCCGCGCAACGACGGGCTATCTCCGCGCCGGTCTTGTTCAATTCCCACGTTCGGTCCGCAAGTCCGTGCTTGCCCAGTTTGAAGGGGTTCGCGCCGAAGGTGTTGGTCTCAACAACTTGAGCGCCGGATTGCACGTAATCTCGGTGTACCGCTTTGACCAGGTGTTGATCGGTGAGGTTCAGCTCGTCATAGTTGCGGTTGATGTAGACCCCGCGCTCATAGAGTTGTGTCCCCATGGCGCCGTCGCCAAGAAACACCTGCCCGCTCTGAAGCCTGTTCAGGAAGGATCTTACATCAGCCATGGAAACGATCTATGTTATTGTCAGGGACGGCTCCTGCGCACCGGGATCATGTTGCGTCCGTCAAAGGAAACCGGACCCGGTGTATGGAGGGTAAATAGGAGCAGACCGCCTAAAACTGCAAGACGAAACATGAAGATTTCGGAGCTTTCGCCGTCCCAGGGGGCGTGCATGAAAAACGTGTTCAGGAAGAGATAAACGGCAAGCAATCCGGCTGCGGTTCGAGTGCGATACCCAAGCGCCAGGGCAAGCCCGGAGAGCAGATAGAGCGAGAGGACGAAGACAAAGGCCGCCGGTACAAACAGCACACCGTCACGATCCATGACCTCCATTTCCGCGCCCGGCCACAGCAGCATCAAGACGGCTCGGTATAAAAACAATGAGGCCGTCAGCACCCGCGCAACCGCTTCCATCCACCCCCGAATCTCCGCCATGCAAACCGTCCTTGTTGAAACAAGCGTCCAATTTTGTAAGCTACGATGGATCGCCGCAGCATTCAAGCTGTCCATTGCATGTTCATGTCCAAATGGATGAATCGGTGCACGTGTTTTGATGCTCCCCGCCTGTTCTGTGCTTCGGATTTTTACCTTACCAGTCGCCAGGATTCCGTTTCCGACGGTCCCCCATCAAGTTCCAAACAAAGGAAGTACGTACCGGACGGCAGGCCCGTACCGTCGATGGTGATCTCACGGCTGCCCGGATGCATCGGCACCCCGTTCTGAATTACACGAACCCGCCGACCCAACATATCATACATAGACAGCGAAACACGTCCCGCATTCACAAGATGGAATCGCAGGATCGCACGATTGTTCGACGGATTCGGGCGAATGTGGTCGATACCGCAATGGTCCGGAACGGATCCACCCCCTGAAGACATGACCGCCTGAAACCGATCCCACTTGCGCACGGCAATGCTGCCGTCTTCTGTCGTGGTTGCAATATCGCTTGCCATCGTAACCAGGAATCCGTTGGGATCCCGGGCAGCCGCGGTCATGTAGTCCGGGTTGAAGTTGAGTTCAGGCTCCCAACTCCCATTCCAGGCGATTGTGCCGTCGGAAGAGAACCCTGCCAGATGCAGGACATGATTGTCGCCGACTTGGCGGCTCGTATACAGAACCGGTTCCACGTCCTGCTCAAAGTCATACACAAGACCCGGAGGAGTCTCATCCGAAGCAGGCATGGTGAAAAAGCTCGTTCCGAGCGAGTCGCCCGTTGCGGGATTGATCCGCATCAGGCAGGCATCGACGTCGCCGCGTTCCGTCGTCATGCCGGCACCTGCCAGGACGGCCCCGTCAGGGAACACGATAAGGCCCGCTCCCTGGTCCCGTCCGTGCGGCTGAGCGCCGTTATAAGAGACCTGCCACATGGTTTCATCGTTGCCGTCCAACCGCATGAGAAGTATGTCTTCCTGCTCTCGCACTCCCGTACTCCCGATGAACAGGTGACCGTCTTCATAGGGCATCACATCGGACAGGACATTGTACTCGCCGAAGCTGTAAGTTTGCTCCGTCAAGACGTCTCCCTGCAGGGAAAAACGCATCAGGTGTGCATCGCCGCTGTTCCCCTCACCGTCCACGTAACCCCACACGAGGAACTCGGACCCGCCTTCTGCCGTCATGCCGGTGGGAAACGCGACCCTGTTCTGCGAACTTTCCCATTCATGAGACCAAAGGACATCCCCGGACTCGCCGTCCAGCAGCATGACATACCAGTTCATACGGTATTCCATCGGGTCGAAAGTATCATCGATCACATAGCCGGCCGCGGCGATATCGTCCCCTATCGCAAGCAACCGCATCAGGATGCCCGATTCACGGTCGGCAGGATCATAGATTTGCGACCATTCCAGCGATCCACTTGCGTTGTATTTGCGCAGGAACATATCCATGTCATACCCGGAATCGGCCGGTGCAGTCTGCCGGCCGCCGAGATAGATCGGATCGTCCGGCTCGCCGGCGATCAAGGCCTGTGCAAACGCACTCGAGCCGGGCCCTTCGTAGTTGTCTTCCCATTGAAGTGTGCCTTCCTCATCGAGAACACGCACAAATGCGACCGGACGTTGAAAACCGGCGGGGTCCATAATGTATTCAGAACCGCAAACCAGAATGTCGCCCGCATCGTTCACGACCATGTCCGCGCCCATGACACTGCCGTCCTCGCCCGCATACACTTGTGTCCATAAAGGCTCGAGCGACTGCAACGAATGAACGCTACCGTACTCGGCACCGGTGATCGACGGCAAAAGGAGCAGCAGCATTCCCAACATGATGCCGGTCGGCGTTTTCCTTGTCGCTTGAAGCACTTTCCCTCCCGAAATGACAAACATTCCCACAATACATGCAATATAGGTTTTACCTGTTGCGGATACCGAACACCGTCTCCCCTGTCCTGCGATTTGTTCCATCTTGCACACCGGCTGTACAAACCCTTCATGTCTACATATAGATAGATCGATCTATATTCGTTGCAGCAAATGCGCATCTGTGCTTGCATTTCCTGTTTTAGTATTCTGTGCTCACTTGTTAACTTGCGCTGTCTTTCGTATACTGTTATCTGTTGGATTGAAAAAACGACGCAGGTGGATCGCTTGTGAAAGACTTCTCAGGAGGTGGAATGAAGCGTGTCCTGTTGGTCATGATGATGCTCGCTTTGGCCTGGGCGCTGCTGGGCATGGAAGAGGGCGGCAAAGAAGGTTCGATCCCTTACGACAAGTTCGAGAAACCGAAGCGTTGCGGCACCTCCTGCCATGAGAACATCTACCGCCAGTGGGAGCAGGCGATGATGTCGCAATGTTACACACACAAGTGGGACGAAATCGAATACTTCGACCTGGCCGTGGCGCATGCGAACGCCGACCCGGCATTTGAAGGAGTGAAAGCCGCCTGTGACGGATGCCACGCCCCCCTCTCCTACCTGGCCGGCGATAATCCGCCTCCCCGTCCGTCAGAGGGCAGCCGTGCGAACGAGTCCGTCTCTTGCGATGTCTGCCATACGATTACCGGATTCGAAGGGGATACACCCTTCAACTTCAACTGGACCATCGAACCGGGACGTGTCAAGTACGGTCCCCGTGAGGGCGCGGAGTCGCCCCATCATACGACGAAGAAGTCGGATTTCCTCAGTACAACGGAATTTTGCGGCACCTGCCACAACGAGAAGAGCGATTTCGGCGCCTGGGTGAAAGCAACTCAGATCGAATGGAAAGAGGGGCCGTACGCGGAAGAAGGAGTTCACTGCCAGGAATGCCACATGACCCAGGGTCCGATGACCACGGCGAAGGGCGAACCGGTACGTGAGGATGCCTGGATGCACCTGTTCCACGGCGCCCACGATCCCGGCAAGGTGCGAGGGACCATCGAAGTACGCATCCATCCGGATCTCCGTATGACGGAGCCGGGCGGCCTGCTGAAGTTCACCTGCGCGCTCTTCAACCAGAAGACCGGTCATAAGTTCCCCACCGGGTCGGTGGAGGACCGGATTGTCTGGCTGCATGTCGAAGCGACCGACGCCGACGGCAACAGCTACCATCTGCCGGTGGATAAAAAAGGCTTCGACGGAGAAGAATACACCATCGCGGCGGATGTTCTGGCCTACCAGGACATGGAGGTTCCGCTTGGGCTGGACGATTTCGAAGGGATTCAGCGTGACGGCGTCCCTTACGGCGACCGCATCTTCCGCATGCCCTACTTCGATCCGCAGGGACGCATGACCATCATGCAGTGGAACACGAAATCCTTCGGTCCGGACTACCGTATCGGCCCGAAGGAGACCAAAACCGAACACTTTACGTTCGAGATTCCTTTCGAGGCGGCACCCGGCGAAATGACCGTAACCGCCACACTCAACTACAAGAAACTGGTCGAGCCGGTGGGGAAGTTTCTCGATGTACCGGCAGAAGAGTACGAGACCATCGTCGTGAACTCCCATTCGACCACGGTGGAGATTCTGCCGTAGGCAGGCCGGCCCGAAGGTTAGATACAGCCGGGCATCCAGTTCGCTCTGCTGCAACCGTCGGCGGTGTCGTATGGTTGGACTTACCGCCTGAACCCCGAAGGGGTGACAGGTGACCAGCCCCGGTCGCAGACTGCCGAAGGCGGGCAAGTCCGTGGGAGTAAAGACACTCCGTTTCCTTATAACCCGAAAGGGCTGCATGGGAACATTGGGAAGGATAACGGATCAGCTGGTTTTTGCCGCCCCTTTGAGGGAACCCGGTTGACTCAACCAGATGACCAAGTGCTGTTGACGATCTATTTTGAGTGTCGGGTCACACCCCGTTGACACGGGCCAAGACCCGACACAACGTCAGACAACGCACTAGCCCGAATATTTCACGAGTTCAAACTGTGTCAGATGTGAGGCGCGAAGGATGAAGCTGTATGGCAATACCGCGAATCCTTCGGAACAATGCAGATGACACCGTTGGGACCACCCGAAGGGTGAATGAAGAAATGAGTGAGGCCTGGACACAATCTGTGCCGGAGAAAAACGGTATGTCGTGATATTATCTTATTGTTACTATAGTTTTTAGAAAAGAATGTTCTCTATTCATGAAATATTCGGGCTAGCAATGTTCCGTCAGGTTGATGTCCAGCCTTTTCATAATATCTTGCTTGCCGCCGGCAAGTGTGACCTGACGGATCAACGAGTCAACTTGATGACCCGGTAGATACAACTCAAGCAACAGCAATCTGTTCATAGAGCCTGTTCACAGGGAGGAGAACTCAACCATGCGCAAGCCAGTCCTGTATGTACTTCTTTTCACATTCATCGGCCTCTTCCTCGCGCAGGAGGCGGCGGCGATCCCGGCATTTGCACGGAAATACCGCCTCAGCTGCACCACCTGCCACGCTCCCTTCCCCCGTCTGAAACCGTACGGCGACGATTTTGCCGGCAACGGCTTCGTGCTGGAAGACGAGGAGGCGCCGCGGTATTTCGTGGACACCGGCGATGAAGAGCTGGATCTGATTCGTGATTTCCCCCTTGCTGTGCGTTTCGACGGCCGCATTCGTTACCTGCCGGAAGCACAGTCCGAGTTCGATCTGCAACTGCCGTATCTCATAAAACTGTTGTCGGGTGGTGCGCTCACCGACAATCTATCCTACTACTTTTACATGTACATGGATGAGCGCGGTGAAGTCGTTGGTGTGGAAGACGCCTACCTGATGTTCAACAACGCTTTCGGGCAGGATCTCGACTTCTATTTCGGCCAGTTCCAGGTGTCCGACCCGCTCTTCAAGCGTGAGCTGCGCCTGACCATGGAAGACTACATGGTCTACAAGTACGCTCCCGGCGAGTCTGATATCGCCCTGGCGTATGACCGCGGCATGATGATCACCCTCGGCCTGCCCACCGGGACCGATGTAATCGCGGAGGTCGTGAACGGCAACGGCTTGGCGGACGCGGTCAACCATGTTTTCGACCGGGATAATTACGTCAGCGTCGCAGGGCGGCTTTCCCAGGGTATCGGCGATATGTTCCGCATCGGTGGCTTCACCTACTACGGCAAGGAAGATGCCCCACTCGATGACGACGGCGTCCCAACGTCCCCCGAGTCCAACGAGGTGCTCTATTGGGGGCCTGACGTAACCATTAATTACCAGGATTACGTCGAGCTGAACGTGCAGTACATGCACCGTACGGACAGCAATCCTTACTTCGTCGCCGGGTATAACGAAGATGACATCACTTCGGACGGCATCATGGCGGAGTTGATCATTCTGCCGAACAAGGATTTAAGCCGTCACTACGCCGTACTGCTGTACAACAGCGTGAAGACGGATTATAAGCCGTATCGCGAGTTCGACCAGAGCAATTCGATTTATACCGACGATCCCTACTATGAAACAGCGGCGTTGCACCTGGGGCATGTCTACCGACGCAACATTCGCTTTTTCGTGGAGTATTTATATAACTTTGATCTGGAGGATCATTACGGCGGCGCAGGCTTCTCGTTTGCCTTCTGACCGGCCCACAACAGAAGGCTGACGGCGTTGGATAAGCCCTGCCGCAAAACCCCTTTCCCGCCCCGGAAAGGGGTTTCGTGTTGGTTCCTGAACCGATCAGGCATCCACCACGGACAATGCATGCCATGCAATGTTGTGCCGACACCTCGTTGATATCGTTCCGCGAGTACAGGATATCCACAGGCTTTCCCGTGAATTCAGTCGATACCAAACCATAAGGCGGTCTGCCGCTGGAACGCGACAGACCGCCGTTCTGATTCACCGTGGGACGGTGCATCTTTCAACGAGGCGTATCATTTCAGCAGAATCGCCTTGGCGCTGTGGATCCAACCGTTGGACGCCGTCGCACGGACGAAGTACACGCCGGCCGCGTGCTCACCGGCGAACCAGTGGAAGCTGTGACGTCCGGCGTTCACGCTCTGGTCGGCCAGGGTCGCGACACGCCGTCCGAGCAGGTCGTACACCTCCACACGCAGGCGGGATGCTTCCGGCAGGGCCACACGAACATGCAGCTCCGGGTTGAAGGGGTTCGGGTAAAGCGACTCGATCGCGTACTCGGTCGGCAGTCCGGCGGCAGTTTCTTCGGCGCTCATCAGGCCGACGGTCAGCCCGAAGACAACCGTCTCGTTTGCATCAAACGTCCACTCGACCACCGGATTCGAAACGAGATCGAACTGCTCGCCGCCCGGCGCGAGCAGCACGGCACCGAACTCTTCGGGCAGCTCGGCTTCCACATCACCGAAGTTCAGCGTGACGAGACCAGCTTCGTCGGTGCTCACCTCGAACGTCCAGTCCGACAGATCCGCCGGGGAACGGAAATCGCGGGCGAAGGCATCGCCTGTCGGCAGGTTCCAGTCGCCGTGTTCGATGAATGCGGTCAGACGGTTGCCGCCTTCCGGCGGGAGCGGCGGATGGGGAGCCAGAACTGTCCGGCTGATCACGTGACGGTTCTTGGTTGATTTCTCAAATGATTACTCCGTTTTCGTTTTGTTCTTTGAATGTCTTGCCACGCTTGACGTATTGGGATATCGAGCAGGATCCGAGTGCGACGAAGGTCAACAGCCTCTGAGCAGATATGGCGCCCGGCGGTGCTGTTTGATGCATCAGCTTGACCAGCAGATATGCGATCATCGCGATCCAGACCTGCACCAGCACCGCATTCAGATCGGTTCCCAGATACGTCTTGATCTTCAGGTTCTGCTTCACCCACTTGAAGAACTGCTCGATCTGCCAACGTTTACGGTACAGGTCCGCAACGACCTTGGCGTTGACTTCCAGCGAATTGGTCAGGAACTCCAGTTCTTTGCCAGTCTCCGGATCACGGTACCGGACCAGACGTAGTGTCGCCGTGCATGCTTCGCCGCTAGAACCGCCGAGCGTGCCGATCCAGTCGATACGGATACCGGCCTTGCGGTCGCATTTTCGCCGTTCGGTCCACTCGAAGGTGATGTTCGCCTTGATCCGGGTGACGAAGAAGACGCCTTGTTTGCATAGACGATGAAAGCAGGCGCTATCGAAATAGCCCCGGTCGAACAGCAGTGCATCGCCGGGATTCAGACGGAACTTCCGGCCTTCGACCATGTCATGGACCTTTGCCGGCGTGACCCGTATGACGCTGGGGATGTAACCGTCATGGTCGAGCAGTGTGGGTAGTTTCATCCCACCCTTGCGGGTCCTGTATTCGGCCCACCGGCACAGCGACAGGCAAAGCGGAACGGCCGTGCTGTCAAGGCTGAACAGCTTGCCGGCAAGGTCGAATGTGTGACGCGGGAACGTGTCACCGGACATTGCCAGTAGTCCATGGAACAGATCGCGGTAGAACTGCCATGGGATACGCAGATTGGCTTCGGCAAGCGTGGAGCGACAGGCTTGGATCAGCCCGTAGCGGCGCTGTGTGGGCGTTAACGCGGACGTCGCGGTTTCCAGCTTGCGTAAGGACGGCAATTCCGCGAGCTGCGCGAACAGCATCACGGCGAAATGGGCGCGTGCGGTCATCTTCCGCACACCCTTGTTGACCTTGTACTGTGTGGCAAGCTTGTCAAACAGCCCTGAGGGAACGAGAGCGAGCAATTGTCCCAGAACGGTTGTACCTTGTGCCATGGCTTGGTCCTCCGGTCGTGGCTGAGAAAACGTTGGCAAACGAAATCTCAACACACGGCTTGAAGGACTCAAGCCATTATTATTTCAGGAGATCCAAGCTCATCTATGCAAAAAACGAACCGGACAGTTCTGATTGATGCTGCCCTAAAAAACGAAAAAACCCATCGAACATGACTCAAGTGACTCCTCATCCCTTGATTCACGTTGTCGTCCATGGGATTCTCGTGACTTGTCACTACCAAAAAAACCCATCGCTGATGCGACGGGTTCGTTGTGTGTCCCGATGGTGTCCACACGGAAGAAACCGTGCGGTGCAGCCGCCCGATTACTTGCCGGCGTAGATGTCCATGATCTTGTTCAACAGCTTTACAGCTTCCTCTTTCGGACGCTGGAAGGAGTTGCGGCCGATGATCGATCCGAAACCGCCGCCCTTGTGGATGCCGGTGATCGCTTCGAGCACGCTTTCATCGGTACCCTTGCCGCCGCCGGAGAAGATCACGATACGGCGACCTTCGAAGGCGCTGCGGACCACGAGGCGAATCCGTTCTTCGAGGGTCTCGATGCTGGTTCCGGTTTCCTCGATCACCTTCTTGTTTGCGTCCTGGGCGATATGCTTCTTCGGGGGCTTCACCTTGATGATGTCCGCGCCCATCTGCGCCGCGATCTGGGCCGCATAGCAGGAAACATCCACTGCGGTCTCGTCGTCCTTCTGCAGATCTTCACCACGCGGATAGCTCCACACAACCGCCGCCAGACCGACCGCATGCGCCTCTTCGATCAGTTCGCGCAACTGCTGGTACATGGTTTCACGCATCAGCGAGCCGGGATAAATCGTAAAACCGATCCCCGCCGCACCCACACGCAGAGCATCGTCCACCGAGCCGGTGATCGCCGGAATCGGGTCTGTGTCCTTGTGCAACACATCGTGGTTATTCAGCTTGAGGATGAAGGGAAGCTGGGGGTATTTTTCCGCCGCCTCTTCGATGAAACCAAGTGGCGCAGCGTAGGCGTTGCAGCCCGCATCCAGCGCCAACTGAGGATGGTACATCGGGTCAAACGTCGGTTCATTGGGCAGATACGTACGCAGCGGGCCGTGCTCGAACCCCTGGTCTACAGGCAGAATCACCAGTTTCCCTGTACCGGCGAGACGGCCGGTCATCATGAAACGATACAACTTCTCACGCACACCGGCATTCCGATGGGAATACCAGCTGAGAATCTCACGTACACGATCAGTCATCGTACATTCTCCCGTTAGGTTCTTGATGATCGCAAAATAACCAACACGCTTCGGCTATCGCAATTTTGTTACCCTTTCCGAATCTCTTCAGGAGGGCAGCAGGATATGCTAAATATGGATAAATGTACCGGAGGCAATGTGCACCAATTGTGAGGTGAATTGGAAGTTTCACGCCGTTACGGGTTCATATTTTTCGTCTTTCGCCGTATTTTAGCGATATGCGGGACACATTAAAGCCCTGCCGGTCTTACACCGGCATTACTCTGCACGTGAGCTGTGTTGCATGAGCATGTATTCGATGGATCCATCGAGTAACCCCCTACTCCATGACCTGGGCGAACGGATGAAGGAGCTGGCGGCGCTGCATCGCACCGCTCGCATCCTGCAGTCCAACCGTTCCGATCCAAACAGCATTCTGCATGAAATCATACGGATTTTGCCGGAGTCATGGCAGTACCCGGATATTTGCTCGGCACGGATATGGTACGATATGCTGGAAGTAAAATCACCGGATTTTGTGCCGTCAGACTGGACACAGACCGCGACCTTCCGCACAAGGGACGATCGAGAAGGCGGTATCCAGGTTTCCTACCGGGAGGAGATGCCTGCAGCGTTTGAAGGGCCGTTTCTGCACGAGGAACGTGAACTGATCGAGACCCTGGCGGAAATGTTGCAGTTCTGGTTTCAGCATCATGTGGACGAAGAAGAGTTGCTGCAGGCACAAGAGAATCTGGAAACCCTTGTCAAGCGACGCACCCGTGAATTGGAAGAAACCAACCGTCGTTTGCAGGCCGAGGTGGAAGAACATCGCAAGGCTCGTGCAGAAATTGAACAATACCAGCAGCAACTGAGAGACCTGGCGGGCGACCTCACGGTTTCCCAGGCCCGTGAACGTCAAGCGATCGCTGCTGAACTCCATGACCATATCGGTCAGTCGCTCGCGTTCATGAAAATGCAGCTTCTGCAATTAAAACGGATCAGCCTCAGCTCAGGAATCGAAGGAAACGTCATTGCCCTGGAGCGACTGCTGAATCGTACGATTACCTCCACACGCAGCTTGACATTCGAAATCAGTCCACCGGTGCTTTATGAACTGGGTCTGGCCGCTGCGTTGGACTGGTTGGCTGAACACTACCAGCAGATGCACGGTTTTACGGTTCACATCGCAGAGGACGGCGATCCCTTGCCTCCCATGCCGGAGGAGATGCAGGTCCTGCTTTTCCAATGCGTCCGTGAATTGTTAGCCAATGCCGTGAAACATGCAGGCGTAAAAGAAGCTTTTGTCAGCAGTCGAATCGACAATCATCGCCTTGAGATCCGGGTGGAAGACAACGGTACCGGTTTCGATCCCCAGCGTCTCAAATCCACGTCCGGCACACGGCGAGGTCGAATGGGATTCGGTCTGTTCAGCGTACGGGAACGTCTTCGCTACCTGGACGGCGAATTGCATGTCGAATCGCAGCCGGGCCGGGGAACCCTGGCACGGATCAACGTTCAACAACCGGACTTCGCATCATGAGACGAACCATTCTGCTCGCCGACGATCACAAGATGTTTCGCGACGGCCTGAAGGTGCTGTTTTCGAAGAATCCCCGCTTTGAACTGGTTGCGGAAGCATCCACCGGCACCGAAACCCTCGAAAAGGTAAACGAGCTGAAGCCGGATCTGGTCATCATGGATGTTTCCATGCCGGAAATGAACGGCATCGAAGCGACTCGCCGATTGCTCGCGGACCATCCTGAGACAAAGGTGATCATTCTTTCGATGCATGCCGACAGGCGATTCGTGCAGGAGACACTCAAAGCGGGAGCGTCCGGTTAT
>WJJA01000083.1 GCA_014729955.1 bacterium | reverse complement strand
CCATCGGCGGTGGGCCGGAAGTGACCTGGACCAAAACGCCGACGCAGTGGAGCAACAACTTCTTCGAAAACCTGTTCGAATATGAATGGGAACTGGAGAAGAGCCCGGCGGGCGCCTACCAGTGGAAGCCGAAGGGTGGAGCCGCTGCGGATGCGGTGCCGATGGCGCATGACAAGACCAAGCGTCGCCATCCCGGCATGCTGACCACCGACCTTTCGCTGCGGTACGATCCCGCCTATGAAAAGATCTCGCGCCGTTTCTACGAGAACCCGGACGAGTTCGCCGATGTGTTCGCACGTGCCTGGTTCAAGCTGACTCATCGTGACATGGGCCCCAAAGCGCGCTATCTCGGTCCCGAAGTGCCCGAAGAGGACCTGATCTGGCAGGATCCTGTCCCGGCCGTGGACCACGAGCTGATCGACGCCAATGATATCATGCACCTCAAGGCGAAGATCCTCGCATCGGACCTGACGATCTCGGAACTGGTTTCCACCGCCTGGGCTTCAGCATCGACCTATCGTGATTCCGACAAACGCGGCGGCGCCAACGGTGCACGCATTCAGCTTGCGCCGCAGAAAGACTGGGATGCGAACCAGCCTAAACAGCTCGCGAAGGTGCTTGACGCCCTGCGCGGTATCCAGGCGGATTTCAACGGATCGCAGACCGGCAACAAGAAGGTGTCGCTGGCTGACCTGATTGTGCTCGGCGGTACCGCAGCCGTGGAAGAGGCAGCGAAGAAGGCCGGCTACGAAGTGGAAGTGCCGTTCCGTCCGGGCCGGACCGACGCGCTGCAGGAGCAGACGGACGCGGAAGCGTTCGAGGTCCTCGAACCGCACGCCGACGGCTTCCGCAACTACCAGAAGGCGAAGTACAGCGCCCTGCCGGAGGAGTTCCTGGTCGACAAGGCCCAGCTGCTGAGCCTGACCGCCCCGGAGATGACGGTCCTGGTCGGCGGGATGCGTGTGCTCGGCGCGAACCACGGCGGCACGAAGCACGGCGTCTTCACCGACCGTCCGGGAACGTTGACAAACGACTTCTTTGTGAACCTGCTCGACATGAGCACGGTCTGGAAGGCGACCTCGGAAGACGAAGACGAGTTCGAAGGCCGCGACCGTGACAAAGGCGACCGGAAATGGACCGCGACACGTGTCGACCTCATTTTCGGTGCGCATTCCGAACTTCGCGCGATCGCGGAGGTGTACGGCAGCGATGACGGCGAAGAGAAGCTCGTGCGTGACTTCGCTGACGCCTGGAGCAAGGTGATGCACCTCGACCGGTTTGATTTGCAGTAGTGGACCGTTTTACGCACGGGAAGTGATTCGTTCCTGTTGTTCTGTCAGGTCTTACATGCCGCGTGCAGGTAGGACCTGACGTATGCTATATTTTCATCCACCTGAGACGGTCCGGAAAAGGGAAGGCCGGGTCGGATCCCGGCCTGCTTCAGCAGGGTGTGACCGGGCATTCCAAACTCGATTTGCAACGGCGACAATGATATGGGCTCCTTTCCGGGAGCCCTTTTTGTTGGGTGTTGTTTGATGACACCCCTATCCCGAATATTTCATGAATGATGAAAGCGAGCTATGGTAAGGACTGGTTTTACAGGAAGATGTTCCCCTATTTGTCACTTCCTCCCGGCGACGGTTTGTACCCAGACATAAAAGAGAAAAACCCATTTATTCATTCACCCTTCGCGCGGTCCCAAGCACGTCATCTGCTTTGTTCCGAAGGATTCGCGGTATTGCCATACAGCTTCATCCTTCGCGCCTCGCATCTGACGCACTTTGAACTCGTGAAATATTCGTGCTATCGGCGTGGGAGGAGACGGGGAATTGCCCGCCCGGGCCGGCGGACACCCACGTAATGCGACCGTCCCGCTTCGGCCTGCGTCATCCGGCATGAAGTGTTCACCGATGCTCCATCCCCCCAAACCGTTCGCGGGTGATTTCCCGAGCCCGAGCCCTTATCTTGGGTTCACTGCAATCATCGCAGGTGCAGGGGAAACGGACCTGCGTGCAAGCCGCACAACACCCGGCGTCATCGACAAAGGGCGTTTTCGCCCCCATTGTTCGGAGATCGACCATGCCCAAGATCATAAAGAACCCGTCGTTTATCCCTGCCGCGGGGCAGCCGCCCAAGACCATCCGTGAGGTGGTGGGGCGTGTCAACACGAAGCATGAAGAGGTCAGCGTCGCGCATATGACCTCGCCGCCCGGTTGGGAGGAGCCCGGCCAGCGTCCCGAGTTCATGGAGATCACCTACGTCATCCACGGCAGCATCGTGGTCGAGGTGCAAAGAGGTGCCGCGGTCGAGGTGAAGTCCGGCCAGGCGATCATCGCACACCCGGGCGAATGGATCCGTTACACCACCCCGAAAGGCGCCGATTACATTTCGGTCTGCCTGCCGGCATTCTCGACGGAGACCGTGCACCGTGAGGACGACGAGGAGTAGGGCATGACGGCAGGTCGGTCACGGTGGTGCATGGCCACGCTCCTCCTCGTAGCGTTTTTTGCCGCTACGACCGCGGAGGCCGCGACATGGCGGCCCGGTCGTTCTTGGATGACCGCCCGTGCGGACGGCATTCGTGTGCATGTCCCCGCCGGGTATGAACGCTACGGCCGTTTCACCCTCCACCACGCCCAGCGGCAGCTCGAACGGCTGCATCGCCTGTACGGTCAACGGCCGGACCGTGTCCATGTGATCCTCAACCCCGACGAGCGCACGTCGTCGTCGATGGCGATTGTACTGCCGACCCGTGTCGAGTTGGCGCTGCATCCGGCGCTGGACAAGGGGCTTCGTCCACAGGCGGCGTTTTACCTCGAACGCGCGTTGATCCATGAACTCGCCCACACCGCGCAGTTTTCCACCACCGCCGGGATCACACGCTACCTGCGTGCCCTGTTCGGCGAGGTGGTGGTGCCGGTGGGGATTCAACCGGACTGGATCGCGGAGGGCTACAGCATCCTGGCGGAATCGTGGGACGGCGGCGGACGGATGCACTCCGCCTACCACGCGATGTACTGGCGCACGGCGATTCTCGAGGGGCGGACATGGTCGCTCGGGCAGGCATCCACGTACGGCAGTGTACGGCCGCCGTCCAATCGTGCTTACGTCACCGGCACGATGCTGTTCGAACGCTTCTGGGGCGGCGGTGTCGGGCAGCCGGTGCTCGCCGACTGGCTGGAAGAGCAGGCCGCATGGCCGGCGCTGCATTCAATCGCCTATCGTCGCGCGTTTCACAGCGGATCGGCGCAGCAGATGTACAAGCGCATGGTGTCGGAATACCGCGGCGAGTATCGTGATTTCATGATGCGACGTGACCGGGTCGGACTGGCGGTGGGCGAACGGTTGCGTGCGGACAAACGCACCGACTACCGTTCGCCGGCATGGGCGCCGGACGGCAGCCTGTGGGTCCGGTCGGACAGCTACGACCGTGTGTCACGGCTGGAACGTATCCATTTCCACGGACTTGGTCATGAGGTGGAAGACGGGCCGCGCCTGGGATACAGCTTGAACCGCGGCTTGACGCCGTTTCGCGAAGGTGTTATCACCACGGAAAGCCGTCGCGGACCGGTCGCGTCCGAGCGCAGCCGCAGTGTGCTCGTCTACCGTAGTCCCGGTGGAGGTCTGCGTGACATCGGCGGCCTGGAAGGCTGGGCGCCGGCCTGGAAGGCAACAGGTCGCCGGCTGGCGTATGCGACCTTAACCGAGACGGGCGAAACGGCCCTCGTTACCGTGCCCCTGGACGACCGCGCTCAACCTGCGGGTGTTTCTGACACGCTGCTTCGTCTTCCCTACGGTCACATCGGCGAATCTGCATGGAGCGTTGACGGTAAACGGCTGGCTTTCGCTACAGACAACGGCGAGGGCGAACGCAT
>WJJA01000611.1 GCA_014729955.1 bacterium | reverse complement strand
TCGCGGAAGACATTCTCAACAAGACGGTGTCAGGATGGTAGTGATCGCGGAAGTGGCGGAAGGCCAGGCGCCCCCGGAAGTGGTGAGAGAAGTGGTTCGACGGCTGGAAAGGGGTGAGGTGTTGATCCTGCCGACGGATACGGTATACGGTCTGCACGCGCATACCCGTTTTCCGTCCGCGATCGAACGCATCAAGCAGATCAAGGGGATCGAAAACCCGACTCATCCGTTTGCAACTCTCTACTCCACGGTGCTGGACGTTGACCGCTGGGTGTTGATGCCTGAAGGGCGCGAGCGACGGCGTGTGCTCGAATCCTGGCCCGGACCGGTTACCTGGGTGCTGCCTGCGAAACCGACAGTCTCCCGTGAACTGCTGGGGAAGGACCGTACCCTGGGCATCCGCATTCCGGGGCATCCCTTTACGCGTGCCATCTGTACCGCCATGGACGACCTGATCGTGTCCACCTCTGCCAACCGTCACGGCGATCCTCCTGCCACACGAAGAGAAGATTTCAACGAAGAGCTGCTTGAAGAGGTGGATGGTGTAGTGTTCGCAAAAGAGCCGCTCAGTGGGACTCCATCCGAAGTGAAACGCTGGACACCCACAGGACCGGTGGTTCTGCGGTCGCGGACACGTGAAGTTGCCCCTGAAACCCAGCACATGAACATTCTGATGATTTGCAGCGGGAATCTCTGCCGCAGCCCGATGGCGGAAGCGGTGTTGAAAGAGATGACCGAACGTGAACTGCCGGGCCGTGTGAGCATTCGAAGCGCAGGCACCATTGCACTCGAGGGACAGCGGGCGAGCCTGCCCGCGGCAGAAGTGACCCGTGAACGCGGGTACGACATTGCCGGGCACCGCAGCAGGCCTGTCACGAGCGAGCTGATGGACTGGGCGGACCTGGTGCTTGCCATGACCTCCGATCATTTAAGCGATTTGCATGATTATTTCCCCCACCATTCCCACAAGTTGCATCTTATCGGTCTGTACCCGAAGAGCGAGCTGTCGGAGGATGAGGACTACGATGTTCACGATCCCTACGGCTTGAGCCTCGAAGACTACCGACGTACTCTGGATGAAATTGAGGAGTATGCCCGATGCATTCTGCCCCACCTGAAGACACTGCTGGAGCGGGAGTGAGTTCGTCGTCCCCTGCTTCTACACCGAAAACCATTCTTGTCATCCAGACCGCCTTTCTCGGCGACCTGGTCTTGACGCTCCCTCTGTTCACAGAGCTGAAACAGGCGTGGCCGGAGGCAAAGATCCATGCGCTGGTGCATGCACGCTATGCCCGCATCCTGGACAGCGAACCGACAATTCACCGTGTGATCCCCTATGATAAAAAGCCTGTACTGTCCGACCTCGGTGGACTACGGAAACTGATCCGCGGTTTGCGTGCGCAGAAATATGACCTGGCCGTGGTGCCGCACCGTTCCACGCGAAGCGCCTGGCTCGCCTTCCTTTCCGGGGCGAAGAGGCGCGTGGGTTACCAGGAATCGGAACAGTCATGGTTGTTTACCGACAAGGTTGAGCGTGGCTTTGAACGCCGACCCGAGCCGGGTTCCGAGGTCCGGCATGAAGCAGCACGCAACCTCCTGCTGCTGGAACCGCTCGGCATCGAGTGGAGCAACCCTATACCTTTCATCCATCCCTATCCTGCGCCGGAAGATGAAGCGCGCAATTGGCTTCTCGAGCAGACAATGATGGGGAAGTCCTATGCAACCTTCGCTCCGGGGAGTGTGTGGGAAACCAAGCGATGGCCCGAAGAGTACTGGATAGAACTGGCGAAGCTGCTCCGTGAGAAGGATATCCGTGTCGTGCTGGTGGGTGGAAAGGCGGATCGTGATCTTGCCGCACGAATCGCTGAAGCGTCCGGAGCGGTATCCGCCGCCGGGGAAGTAAGCCTTCTTGGATCGGCGGAACTGATCCGAAGGGCGGATCTGATGGTGACCGGCGACACCGCTCCGTTGCATATCGCCACGGCGGTGTACACGAAGATCCTCGCGATCTTCGGGCCGACGGTGCCCGAGTTCGGCTTCGGTCCGATGCGGGAAAGCGATCGTATCGTCGCGACGAACCTGGACTGTCGTGCCTGCGAAGTGCACGGCAGCGAGCGCTGTCCGTTGGAGCATCATCGCTGCATGCGGGAAATCACGCCGGACTACATGGGGGAACGAGTTTTGGAAATGTTGACTGGAGGCGCCGACGGAGACTGACAAGCAACAGGAACGTCTCCGAAAACGAGTCGAGACCGCGGGCAGCCGACGGGTCAAAGCGCCTGGGATGGTGCGTGAAGGGATGGTCATCACTGTCCTGACCACCGCGTTGAAATTTGTCGGCTTCGCGCGCGAGTGGCTGCTCGCGTATTTTTTCGGCGCCGGTGTGCTTGTCGACGCGTATCGCATTACCAACAGCATCGTGATCATGGTGAAGACCTTCCTGTTCGGTCATCACAATGAAAACGCGATGGTCCCGCTGGTAAACGGTTGGCGCTCACGGAACAACCCCCGCTGCGCCGCCGGCCTGCTGCGTTCCCTTGCCGCACTGTTTCTTTTTGTCTCCCTCCTCGCGTTTGCCGTGATGCTGTTCGCCGCGCCCTGGATTGTTCATGTGCAAGCCCCGGATTTTACCGGTGAGCAGGAACGTTTGACCATCCTGCTGCTGCGGTGGATCACGCCTGCGTTGCCGCTCTACGCCGCCGCCACGTTCCTCGGGTATCTGTTGGCGACGGTCCACCGGTTCCGACTGTTTGCCATGATCCCCGCGTTTATCAACCTGGGCTCCCTGGCGTCCATCGTTGCGGTCGGTGTGTTTGATGCGCCCGTGTTTCTTCTCGCTGTCGGCTACTGGACCGGTATCGGACTCGGCACGATTCTGCTGGCGCTCGAAGCCGCGCGGTTCAAACCGGACCGGATACGCCTGACGTTCCAAAGAGCAGGCCGATTCCTCGCGCCCTTCCTGGTGAACATCTGGCCGTTGCTGCTGCTTTCGCTGCTGTTCCAGGTACGGTTGTTTGTGGACAATCGAATCGCCTCAAGCCTTTCCATCGGTGCAGTGGCGGTGCTCGGGTATGCACGTTTCGTGATTCAAACCCCGTTTTCAACCGCCGGCCTCGCCATTGTGCGACTTGTGCTGCCGCGTTTCAGCGAAATGACCGCAAGCGGGCGCGACCTCGAAATCGGGCGGCAATATGAAAAGATCATCGATGCCGCCCTGTGGTTGATTCTGCCGTTTGTGGCGGTTACCATCGTTGGAGCGGAACAACTGATCGAGCTGATCTTCGGGTACGGACGTTTCGATGACGAGGCGGTACAGATGACCGCCTGGGCCATGGTCGGTGCTGCCCCGTCCCTGTGGTCGCGCATCATTTTCCCGATCGGCTCGCGCATCTTCAACGCCCAGCGGCGTAACATCAGCCTGATGGGTATCTACTTCGTCAGTGTGGGATTGGGGATTGCCGCGGCTATATTGCTGTCACGACGAATCGGGGTCGCCGGGATCACCATGGGCACGGTGGTGAGCGAATTTCTGCTGGTGATCGGGATGGTCTGGTTTGTACCCGGTGTGCGACGGGGACGGACCTATCGATCGATCCTGCTCTGGTGGGGGTTGACGGTCGGCCTGGTGTTCGTCCTGCGGGCGATCCCGACAATGGGACCGGCCATCGCACAGCTCATCTTGTTTACCGTGATTGCCGGCGCCTTGTGGATCTTGGTCAGTTTTCTGCTACCTTCCGGGAGACGGTCACTCGCGCTCGTGCGAGAAGTGTTTCAACGCCTGGTGAAAGGCTCATGAAAAGTCCGCAAGTGGAAAAACGCCTGGCCGCCTGGATCGGGGAAATCCTGGCGCGAATGAAACGTCATCCTGACGGCATCATCGACCCCCATCTCCGCCGTGACCAACCGGGTAACGCACGTTACCAGGAAGCCTGCCTGACCCTGGCGCTGGCATCGAAGCATGAAGCGTTTCACCCCGAAGGTGTGCTGGAAATCGACCTGCAGAACGCCGCGGTGCAGGCGGTCGAAGGCTTGTTGACTCTGCAGCACAAGTCCGGCGGATTCCGGGCACATCCTGCGGGGAAACCCGAGACGCACACGACTGCGTATGGGATCTATGCCTGTTCACGGACCCTGAAGGAATTGGGCGACCAGGCGCCGTCACACCTGCATCAGCGCGCCGGCAAAGCGATTCGCAAAGCGGCGCGATTTGTGATGCAGCGATCGCTGCCGCCGGGTGTGGAACTGCGGGCCGTGCAGTACGCCGCCTTCCAAACCGCGGCCGACTGGCTGCAGGATTTTCACCTCTACAATTCCGCAGAGCGATTTCATCGGGAAGCGCGTCAGCAGTTGGAACGCGTGCTGTCTCTTGAGCGTCACGGCGGGCGCCCTACCGATGCGGGCGGACTGTCGCTGGCGCTGGCGTACCTGACAACGCCGACCGAACGGAAGATGGAGCTGCCCGCGATTCTGATTGACCATCTCACCAACCGATGCATTGCGAGTCTTACACCATCAGGGCTCTATGGGGGCGGTGGAGAGGGGCGTCTCAACAGCCTGCCGATCCCGCTCGGATTTGAACGCTATGCAACCGACCACCCGACGGCCGCAGCCATTGCCGCCGGTTTGTATGACGGATGGGAAGCGAACTTCTACATGAGCGCGCTCGATCACCATGTCTCGTACCTGACTCCCCTGAGCTACCTGGTGCTCGAAGCAGCTCTGATCCGGCGATCCCGTTCGGCGAAGCAGTATCCTGCGGACTATGAAATCGAGGAAAACCTGTGGTCGCCGGGCGAAGGTCGTATGCATCTGCAGGACTGGATTCTTCGTCTCGGACCGGGCGGTACCATCGGCTGGCTGTACCATCGCCCGAGCGATTCGTCTCGCATCTTCGGCTCTCCGGACGGCCTTGCGCTACGGGAGGGGCCGTGGATTATCAAGGGGAACCTGATTCGACAACCCGCGCTGGCCGGCACGTACAAGGTGACCAACAAACAGGCGCCTTATCGTGTTGAAGGGGAATTGCCGCGTATCCCGTTGCCCGGTGCCAAATCTCGTCCACGCGGGATCGGCCTGCGGGGACGTGCCACCCACCGTGACAGCGCCCAACGTATCGTCCCTGCGCCGTCACGCATCAGTCCGCGCCCCGGTGCGGGGACACCCTACCGTCGTGAAATTGAGATGAAGGACGGTGCGCTGACCATCGAAACCTGGATCGAAGGCCGTGTCATGCACCGCATCCCGCTGATCTGGCTGGGCGGGCACTGGGGCAAACTTGCCATTGACGAGGTGGAAACGCCGCCGGACCTGACACTGATGGAACAACGCATTCGCAAAATCCAGTTGAGCGATCACCTCCATCCCGACTGGACCATGCGTTTCGACAAGCCGGTGGACGTGCTCTACGAACCGATTCACGGAGCGGTCAACATGCACCCGATGCGCTACCTCGCCGTTGCCGCCGCTTCTCTTGACGTGATTTCCGAAAACCGTATGCACGTAGCGATCCGGGTACGTTAGCCCGAATATCTCACGAGTTCAAAGTGTGTCAGATGCAAGGCGCGAAGGATCAAGCTGTATGGCAATACCGCGAGTCCTTCGGAACAAAGCAGGTGACGCAGTTGGGACCGCCCGAAGGGGGAATGAATAGATGAATTCGCCCTGAAAACATTCTGTACCGAAGCAAAACCATATAGCGCGACACTATGTTTTTGTTAATATAGTATTTAGAAAACAAGATTTCTTCATTCATGAAATATTCGGGCCAGGCTCGTTCAGCCGTCAGGTCCCACGCACGATACATTCGTGCGCCGGTATGGCCGGAACGTTGTCAGAGTGTTGTCTGACGTCGTGTCGAATTTTGGCTCGCGTCAGCGAGGTGTGACTCCGACACTCAACCTGGATCTTCAACGGCTCCGGCGGATTCGCAGCGCTGCGGCACAACCTCGCAGACAACGGACAGTCGCGCCATGTGGCAAGCCGCCAAAACGCCGGTGACGGTCTACGGCCGTAGCTATTCACCGGTCACCCCTGCGGAGTTCAAGCCGTAAGCACAAGAATCCGATAGCAAAGGCGTCGGCAGCTGAGGCAGCGGGATCACCGGATCTATCATTGACGCCTCCACCGTTCGTGTTTGAACCACGCTCAACGCCGCCCCGTGTCTCCCTGAACACCGTTCGATACAATCCCGCAACGAAAATGCCGGGCAGCGCCCGCCGGGGCTTCACTACGGGTTCTTCATTCCCTATCTTGTGAACCTTGGAACACAGACATGGAATTGGGAGGAGACGATGGCGGCAGCGGCAAAACGTGTGGTGATTATCGGCGGTGACGCGGCGGGACTGAAGACGGCTGCACGTCTGCGCAGGTTGGACAAAGACGCGAAGATCGATGTGCTTGAGCGGGGACATATCCTGAGCTATGCCGCCTGCGGATTGCCGTATTTCCTCTCCGGCGATGTCGATTCCTTCCAGGAACTGGTTTCCACTGCCTGGGGCGATGTGAAGGATGAAGAGTTTTTCCGCCTGGCCAAAGGCATCGAAACCCACACCGGACATGCCGCCGTCACGATCGACCGCGAACGCAACGTTCTCACCGCACGCAAAGACGACGGCAGCGAGGTCGACTTTCCGTACGATGTCCTGGTGATTGCTGTCGGAGCGGAACCCTATCGTATCGAAGTCCAGGGCTGCGACCTGGAGGGCGTGCAGTGCTTCACTCGTCCGGAAGAGGCGAAGCAGCTTCGCCGCGGCCTGGAAACCGGCGGGATCGGCCGTGTCGCGGTCATCGGCGCCGGGTATATCGGCCTGGAGCTGTGTGAGGCGTTTGGAGCCTTGTGGGGGGCCGGGACGGTGCTGGTGGAGAAGGAAAACCAGGTGCTGCCGCGCATGCTGGACCGTGAAATGGCACGTCTCGTCGAGCAGGAGCTGGTCAAAAACGATGTTGAGCTGCGTCTGAACTGCACGCTGACTCGTATCCGCAAGCAGGGCGAAGAGCTGGTGGTTGTGCTGTCGGACGGCACCGAAGAAAATGTGGACCGTGTTATCTTCGCGCCGGGTGTGCACCCGCGCACCGACCTTGCGGAGGCAGCCGGGCTGAAGATCGGCCCGCACGGCGGCATCCTCGTCGACAACCAGGGGCGTACGTCCGATCCGTCCATTTTCGCCGCCGGCGACTGCGCCGAGCTGCCTTTCAACGGCACCTCGCACCTGCTGCCGCTGGGCTCCATCGCCAACCGTATGGGCCGTGTCGTCGCCAACGTGATCCACGGTCTCGACGACCAGCTGCCGCGCCTGTTCGGGTCGGCGGTGGTGAAGGTGTTCGACCTCAACGTCGCCGTTACCGGCAAAACCGCCAGGGCGCTGGAAGCGGACGGCGTGCCCACCGAAAGCTACTGGGGCTCTTTCCCGGCCAACGCGCACTACTTTCCGGAAAGCACCGATGTGTTTCTGAAGATGGTGAACGCGGCGGACGGCCGGTTGCGCGGGCTGCAGGCGGTCGGCGCGGGCGAGGTCGTGCGCTGGGTCGATGCGTTTGCGCAGATCCTCGACCTCGCGGAAGGCAATCCCGAAGCACTGGCACGTTTCGAGCATGCCTACGCCCCGCCTTTCGCCACTGCGATGGATCCGTTCCATCATTTCTACTCGATGATCGAAGCGGGGCCGGACCTTGTGATTCATCCGGAAGACCTGCGTGACGGCGGCGAGGCGCGCTGGACGGTGCTGAACCTGCTGAACGAGAAGGAGGCGGAAAACATCGAATGGCCGGAAATGCGCGGCCGGCGTGTGGATATCCCGATCAACGATCTGCGCGAACACCTGGACGACCTGCCCGACCGTGACATCGTCGCCGTCTGCGCGCGCGGCACCCGCAGCTACGAAGCGACCGTCCTGCTCCGCAACCATAACAAGGAGGCCTGCTACCTGGGAGGTGGAGTGCGGATGATCCTGTCCTGACTCCAAGTTGGGGGGTATCGGCAGAACGTTTGTGCCGGCTGAGAACGGGGAGCTATCCCGAATATTTCACGAGTTCAAACTGCGTCAGATGTGAGGCGCGAAGGATGAAGCTGTATGGCAATACCGCGAATCCTTAGGAACAAAGCAGATGACACAGTTGGAACCGCCCGAAGGGGGAATGAAAAAAGAGTTTGGCCTGGACACAATCTGTGCCGAAGAAAAACTGTATGGCGCGATATTAGCATGTTGTTAATAGGGTTTTTAGAAAAGAACATTCTCTTTATTCATGAAATATTCGGGCTATGGTATTTGGGAAGGGCCGGGAAGAAGGTCCGGGCAGGCAGGGTGGAATTGCTCGTCTATTCAGGTCTCATTAAAGCGGGGTATGGAATCGTCTTCGGCGAGTGGCAGGCACGCCGGTGTCCGGCAGACAGGACGCCTGCCCCACTCGGGAAAGACTCACCCGTCGAATACCCTCCCCGGCGTCCGCGACAACGGCTGCGCCACGCATCGGACGATCATGCCCGGCTCAGATCCTGTCAATGCACGTGTCACGGTCCGCTGGTTTCACCCGGAACCGGGCTTTCTGACTCTTCTACGCGGTTTGCTATTCCGTTGTTAAAAAGACTCGCTTACGAGAGAGGTCATTGATCGCAGCAAGGAAGACTTGCAACTGATGCGATTTATCGGCTGAGAACTTATGCTTGTTCCGTGCTATGAACCACCGGCCTGTCAGGGTGTTATCAGAAACAGAAAAGCTCGCGGATACCGTACCCACCTCGTTCACCAGGGAATCTGCCGGGATTGTCTGGTTTTCGACCTGCCACGGAAGCTTCAGATGTATGGTTCCATGAGACGCTTCCGGGCGTGGAAGGATGAATCCGTCCGGCCCTGGTTCTTTAGCTTCAGGCACTGAGGAAACCGCAAATGGAAACGGTCGAAACAACAATCGTGATCCCAGGGGTTGGATCAAGCCTGTCAATGTTGCTTCCAGTTGCAGGGTGAGGCTGTCGGGATCGGTTTGCCATGCCACGATTGTCATATCGATTTCATCCACGAATCGATTGTTGAGATCCGATTCGTCCAAGTCGTCCAGTACATCCTGCAGTTCCCTGCGCATACGAGAATCGTACCGCCAGACAGCTCGACCCTGCACAACGCCGTCTTCATCAACCGTCCCATTCAACTGGATGGAAATATCCAACGGGTCGGGATCCAGAGGAATCCAGGCGAGTCCGCCTTCCTCCCCCATCCACAAGACCGGCGCTCCCTGCAATTGCCAGGGAATCTCACCGGCCTGAAACTCTTCTCCGGTAGGATCGTGATAGAGGGTATCACCATCTTCGATCCATCCAACAATGGCATGATTGAACTGGAACATCTCCGGATACTCCGGATAGAACGTTCGATTGGCAGGCAGGCTTGTCAGTACGGGTTCGGCATGATATCCGCGTTGGATCAATTCATCCACAAGCAGCAGACTCAGATCTTTACAATCACCATACTGGTATTCTCGAATCTCCTCCAACTCATGCGGTATAATGCCGCCTTCACCAATCTCCACTGCCACATAACGATAGGTCTTTTCAAACTCCGGAAGGAGGGTTGCAAGCGCATCTCGAGTGCCGGTGTTGCTTTGACCTTCAGTGGGTTGGTACACACCGGACCATAGCTCCTCGTACTCTTCTGCCTCATCCTGCCAACTGGAGGGATGGCCCGGGGGGTAATAGTGGATTAAGACTCTCGTTGCAGTGTCGCTGAAACCGCCGGTGTAGGGACGATCTTCCCAGACCGGAAGTTCACGGCCCACTGCATGTCGGTCATTCACCATCTCCACGCAGCCTTCAGCGGCGTACGGCTTTATGGTAACCATGAAATCGGAACCGGCTTCCGCTGTGACATGAACCTCATCGACGGCATAACGGGAGTGCTGAATATACAGGGGGATGAAGTGACGGGCTACAGCCGTGGTCTGCTCATATTCGAGGAAGACAATGGTGCCGACCTCAAGATTGGTAAGGGTCCATTCGGCCAGGTAGAGGTCGGAAAACAATATCCCACGGCGTGCACGCGAACTGATTTTCAAGCTTTCCTTTTTAATCTTCTTTACATCGCCGTTCGGAAGCAGTAGCAGACCCTCGATGTTGCGGAAGTTGCCCTTTCCCTTAAAGCCTTCAAGATGGTGAAACTCACTGTACTTTCCCCTGCCGCCTACCATCCATGCGAGTCGCTCGGTGTAGGTGTTTCTCCCCTTGCCTGTATCCAGAGTGACATGGCAGTGGCGGAAGAGCAGGCGGTCCCGGGTCTCAGCCGAAGGCATCTCGCGGTCTTCAAGGAAACCTGCCCAGTCGGGCAGAGACGCTGCGGAAGCATCGGAACAAAACGCCCCGGCAAGCATGATCATTGCTATGCAAAGTACAATCAGACGAGAAGACATTATTACTCCCCTATGACCTCCGAAGACGTTTCGACCTGTGTCTCCTTTTGTACGGGCGGTTCCACCAGCACTTCGATGTGGTCGGCTTTTGCGAGTTTGTTGAAATGGTCCCTCAGTTCGTCATAGTGAGTCTTTGGAAAGGACCAGTGCTTGCGTTCGACGATTCGTGCATAACGCATGGTCCCTTGTTCATAGCCCGGCTCAACACTGATCAGGTAGCCAAGAGTACCTATATCGCTCAGCTCCCGAATCGACTCACCCGCATAGATACATCCTTCGGGGAGTTTCAGACTGGCGTTGAGCTGCCACTTATAGGGTCTTCCAAAATGGATGTGTGTTTCTCGCTTTTCTGTCACGGGCAGGAGATCTTTAGGAACGATCGAAAAGACATTCGGTTTAATCAGCCAACTGTGTTCCACCGCTACAGCCGCATCCGGGATATTGACGTTCATAGTAAAACAGGGTTCTGCATCCCCATCGATTGCCAGGGCAATATCCTGAATATGGTCTTCGTCTACGTCAAGTAACCACCTGTCTGTAATCTCCTTTCTTAGCCGATCTTCCTCCAGGTCTGCGAGGTAGTTGTACACCACTTCCTTGTTCGGATCGGACAGGGTGATAGTGATTGCCGCGTCCAGAGATCCATCCTCAGCAAAGGCGCCATCGACTTGAATCTGTGCTATTTCCGGTTGGATTTCCCCGGGTAGTCTTAGAAAAGCAGGATTCTTCCGGTCCAGAATCAACATCTTCGCGCCGGCCAGGTACCAGGGGATATAGTTCGCGGCACGGCCATCCACAACGGGATCATAGTAAAGGGTTTGACCGTCCAGATGAACTTGCACAAGAGCAGAGGTAAACTGGTTTATCAACACCAATTCCGTAATTGTACCCCCATCTCTGGGGGGAACACCCAACAATAGATTGTTTTGCACACCAGCTTTATTGAGCATCTCGCGAAAGAGCAAGATCTTGGCCATGCCGGTGCCTCTGCGTTCTTCAAATGACTCCGCAACGGAGGGGAATACCTCGTAAGGATCTTTTGTGGTTACGAGCTCAATGGAATCGGCGACAAAATGGAATAACGTGTTGATTTCGGTTTCATCCAAAGGAAGGGTGACTTGATTCTTAAGAAAAGCATCGATAGAATCGTTCCAATTGCAATACTGAGAGTAATAGCCTTCGATCCTCTCAACTCCTCGCTCCCAACTATCCAAGTATTCTTGTCTGGAACGTGCCGATGCATAGCGTTGCAGGGCAAACATCAGATAAGGTCGTGAAAAGGCCGGGTCGGGTGCATACTTCTCGTCAGGCGGTGCGGGCAGTTTCCTTACGGTTGCGACATATTGCAGCATTTTGCCCGTCGCTGTATTCATCCTTTCCGCTGATTCTTCGTAATCGAGACCGTAAACGTTCGCCAGGCCGGTCGTGTACTGAAGGGTTAGCGGTATGAGCAGCTTGACGGTCGACTCACGTGAGGGCAAATTAAACACATCAAAATAAAAGGGAGGAGACAGTATGATTCCATCATCATAGTACATGTACTCATATTCGAGGATCGCACCGGGAGTGACCTCAGGGAAGGCGAAGCTGTATACCCGATGACGGCGGTTGTTAGTGCGCCCCGAATAGACGATTTCGTTGTGGATTTCTTTGGATTTAACCTTGGATTTCTTCCCGTCAGGTGTGATGGTGCGTGCCTTGAGCATTTTCAGCTTGTATCCGCCCGGGATATACAGGCGAATGTCACCATAC
>WJJA01000610.1 GCA_014729955.1 bacterium | reverse complement strand
TGATTGTACCGGCAACGCCCAGGCTTGGCAGCACAAAGTGACGTGTCAAGCCACCGCCCAGGGCACCGGTAAAGAACCAGTCCTCATCATGTCCCTGCATTGCACGCACCAGTTCCCAGATCCCGGCGCTCAACCAGCCCGCGCCAAGCAGGGAGCCGGCCAGGCGCAGAGTCAGACGGTATCCCGCACCGCGGAGCAGATCAATGCCGAGCATCAACAGGGAAAGGGGAATCGCAAAGGTAGCAAAACGTCCGAACGTGAACTCGGCGATCATGTAGGCGAGCCATGCACCCACGGCGCCGGCGGCGTTGTGGATGATGTCCGACGTTCCCCGTGGAGGATCGGTCGGGTGGAAGGTGGCCAGAGCCGTCATCAGGAAGACCGACAGCGCACTCACCACCAGGCCGATGATGTTGCGTCGTCGACTGCTCGGTGCCGGGTCTTTTTTCTTCCTGCTTTTTCCGGAAGACTTTGCTTTACCTTTTTCCGCCGTCTTACCCGCCAATGCCGCATCCTCTCCATTCAATCCGTCCGTTACCGGATGGCGGAAAACTAGACAGCCCCGCTCCCGCATGCAAGAGCGAAAACGGATATCGGGGTCTGACATCGTCCTCCACGCGTCTTATATTGCCCCCACAATCACGGTGGAACCGAGGTACATGCGTTATATACCGAACATCCTGACGGCTCTGCGTTTTCCGCTCACGATTATCTTTCTCTACGGCATCCTGCAGCCCTCGGCGGCCTGGCGGATTGCAGGGACGGTTTGCTTTATGCTTTCCGCGCTGACCGACCTGCTCGACGGCATCCTCGCTCGCCGGTACGGAGTTGTGACCGAGTTCGGCGCCTTTCTCGATCCGCTCGCGGACAAGTTCCAGGTTCTGGCAGGCTTCACCGCACTCCTGCTCCATCCCGGCCTGCAGTGGGGGATGTGGCATACTGTGATCGTGGTCTCCGTCATCGTGATCGCCGCACGCGAGGTGACGGTAACCGTGCTGAGATCCTATCGCAAGAAACGCGATAAACCATTGCGCACGTCCATGTGG
The DNA here is from genome assembly GCA_014729955.1 of bacterium. GTDB lineage: Bacteria > Electryoneota > Electryoneia > Electryoneales > Electryoneaceae > WJJA01. The sequence continues at coordinate 4,251 of WJJA01000610.1, read as the reverse complement.
GGCAAAGCGAAAACGATGACGCAAATGCTGACCCTGATCGTCGCGTTCGTGCTGGCGGCGGTAACCGATGCGCTCGGTGCGACGGAACCCCGCCTCCTGATTCATCTGATCGGTACCGGAATCGTCGCAAGCGCCCTGCTCGCCGGCGTCAGCGTTGTCGTCTACGTTCGCCAGACCTGACCCTCACCCGGTTCGCGAGGCGGACCTCCCATTGTCCAGCCGCGCTATTTCGGCTCCATAACTTCCTTCACCTTGCCGGCCAGTTCATACACGGTCAAGGGTTTCTGAATGAAATGGATGCCTTCTTCCAGTACACCATGATGGGAGATTATGCTTTCCGAATAGCCGGACATGAACAACACCTTCAGATTTGGAATGAGCTTGCGTAAGGCGGCATACAGGTCCCTGCCGTTCATCCCGGGCATAATGACATCCGCCAGCAGCAGATCGATCTGAAGCGATTCATTGACGGCTAGTTCCATCGCTTTATCGCCGCTCCCGGCTGTATAGACTGTATAGCCGTAGGATTCAAGGATTCGCTTCGCCATGTGCCGAACTTGATCCTGGTCTTCCACCACGAGCACCGTCCCGGATCCCATCAGACGTTCACGACCCGGCAGTGCCTGTTCCGTCGTTGTTGATTCGGGTTCAACCTGGGGCAGCAGAACGATGAACTCGGTTCCCACCCCCGGTGTGCTCTCAACCTGGATATGTCCCTCGTGCTGCCTGACGATTCCATAGACCGTAGCGAGACCGAGGCCGGTACCCTTGCCGGCCTCCTTCGTAGTGAAGAACGGGTCGAAAATGCGGCTGATGGTCTCCTCGTCCATACCCTCGCCCGTATCGCTGATGCTCAGGCGTACATAACGACCCGGCTTCAAGTTTTCAATCGGTTCGGAGTCTTCCAGCTCCACCGACCGGGTCTCGATCTCGATGGTGCCCCCTCCGGGCATCGCATCCTGGGCGTTCACCGCGAGGTTGAGCAGAATCTGTTCGATCTGGGACACATCCACACGCACCTGACCTGCAGCACGACTGTACCGGTAATCGATGTGGACGTCTTCACGAATCGTCCGGCGCAGGATCTTACGGAAGTTTTCCAGCAGACGATTGAGGTTGACCGATTTCAGATTGAGCACCTGTTTCCGACTGAAGGCAAGCAGCTGGCGTGTAAGCTCCCCCGCGCTTTCGGCGACTTCATGAATATCGCTGAATTTGCTGTACATCGGATCGGCTGGTTCCAGATCCATCATCGCCAGTTCGGTGTTCACCATAATCGGTGTCAGCAGGTTATTGAAGTCGTGTGCAATCCCTCCGGCCAGGTGTCCGATGGACTCAATTTTGAGGGCCTGCCGCAGGTTCTCTTCGAGCGATTTCTGTTCGGTAATGTCACGAAGGATGCCGAGGACGGCTTTTGCGTCGCGATAGTCGATTTCCTTTACCGATGCCTGCAGGTGATGCGATATCCCTTGCGGATCTTTCAACGCAAACTCGAACAGGTTGGGCAGGCGTTCACCCTCCGCTCGCTTTCGCAACCGTTCCTCCATCGTGGATCGATAGTCCGGTTCTACAATTTCAATGAACTCCAGAGCCGGAGCGGAGATATCCTCTTCCGTAATGCCGGTAAGCTCTGTGAACCGTCGATTGATCAGCTCAAAATGTTTGGCATGCAGGATGAAGATGGCGTCATTGGATTGTTCAATCACGGATCGGAATTTTTCTTCACTTTCACGCAGGGCTTCTTCCGACCGCTTTCGCTCGGTGATGTCGCGTACAATGGCCTGAATGAAGGATCTTCCTTCCAGGGTTAAGCCGTTCAGGGAGACTTCGGCGTCAAATTCACGACCGTCCAGCGTGGTATGCACCCAGTTGAAAATCTGAGGACGTCCACCGAGAGCGGCCTGGATGTAATGGCTTGCCTTGGTTTTTGAATCCTCTCCGTCAGGCTGTTTGGGCGGGGAAAACTCCCAGGGATGACGTTCAAGGATATCTCTTTTGCTACTACAAGCGTACATCTTGAGCGTCGCCTTGTTGCAAACGATGAAGCGGTCATCCTCCATGATGAAGATCGCATCACGAGCGGTTTCGAAGAGGGTGCGGTAGCGCTGTTCGCTGTCACGCAGCGCCTGTTCCGCTTCGACACGAGCCGAAATATCTCGTGCGATCCCGATAATTCGTTGTCCCTCCGCGAAGTCGAGACGCGATATGGTGATTTCCACCGGAAATGTCGATCCATCCTTTCGCCGGTGCATGGATCGCAGGATGACCGGTCGGCGGACCTCAAGTGATTGTATGAAGTTATGCAAGACATCCTTCCTGGACTGGATTACATCCAGATCCATGATGTTCATCTGCAGCAGTTCATCTTCCTTGTAGCCGGTGGTGCGACTTGCCTGCCGATTGACCCGGGTGAGGTTCCCTGCGAGATCCGCGACATAAATCGCATCCGCCGCATGATCGAAGAGAACACGCAATCGATCTTCATTTTCCCGCAATTCCGCTTCGATACGCTTCCGCTCCGCCACTTCCTGTTCGAGTTGGATCGTATGATTTTGCAATTCCTCGTACAGGCCGGCATTTTGCAGTGCGATGGCAATTTCAGAGGCGAAGGTGTCAAGGAAGGCCGAGTGCTCACTGAAATCGCGTTCATCGGTTGAACCCAGGCCGATGACCCCGAACACTTCACCCTTCTTCAACAACGGGATCGCAACGAACGAGGTGAACCCGGCATTCTTGCATTCGTTCCAGGTGCATCTCGGGTCGGTGTGGATGTCAGTCGTATACATCGCTTCCATTTCACTGACAGCCAGACCGCAAAGGCATTCACCAACGTTATGGATTGGTGTATGGCTGTGCTTCAGCTCGGCCGAACGGGATTTCTGCCCGCGTACATAGAGGTCATTCTTGTCTCGCAGGAACAACAGCGCCAGGTCCGGCAGGGTATAGTCAAAAATACCCTGGAGGGCTGCATCGACAACACGGTCCAATGACAGGTCGGTACTGACCGATCGGCCCAGATCGTTGATTACCGTCATCTCCTGTACGCTCTTGCGAAGCGCTTCTTCCGACTCTTTTCGCAGCGAGATGTCCGTGTGGACACCGACCAGGGTCACGATTCTGCCGTTTTGTATTACCGGATATGCGCGCAGCAGGATGTCAAGGATCTTCTGATGTCGGCCGTACATCTTTACCTCGCCGGTCCATTCACGCCCCGACTTCAGGGCATCGAACACCTCACGCCCCTGCTCTTCGTCGACATAAAGAGTCGCGGGAGGATCGGCGCCGATATCGCCGAACAACTCATCAAACATCCGGTTCTGGTAGAAGTGCCTGCCGTCCGGCGTGGCCATGCCGACGGCATCCGTGGAAGAGTCGAGGGCGTGCTTGAAATTGATCGCCTGCCGCTCGAAGCTTTCTTTTTCAGATATATCACGCAGCACGATGATCGCGTAGTCGGACCGCTCAAAGGTATCGAAACTGATCGAGGCCTCGATTGTCAGCGTAGTTCCATCCACCTGCTGCAAGCCGGCCTCGATACTTCCTGGAGCATCAAAGTGCCGCTGTTCATAGAGAGTGTTGACTCGATCCAGTATCTCGCGAGGAAGGCGATCCAGTTCTGTGCTTTCTTTGCCGGGCTGACAACGGATGTCAAGCATCTGTTCTGCCGGCTGGTTGCAGTCCACCAGCAGGGATTCCGGCATTTTCAGCAGCAGAATGCCATCGCCTGTACTGTCCAGGAGGGTACGAAATCGTTCGTTGGCCCTCGTCTGTGCCTGCAGATCCGCGTAATAGCTTTTTCGCATGGACCGTTCGCCCAAACCCAGGATCTTCTTTCTCAGATCGCTGCTGTCGGCCCGTTTCGATGCATCCGGTTCAGAGCGCTTGGGCATACAGGTTCTCCAGGTCCTTTCGGGTTGGCTGACGGGGATTGGTTACTACGCAGACATCGGCGAATGCAAGGTCGACCAATGTGGGCAAATCTTCCTTTGTAAGCCCCAGGTTCCGCAGGGGCACATTGACTCCGAGGTCCCGCTGAAGCTGCTCGACCGCGGCGATCAACGCATCCGCCGCTTCCGTGGAAGCATCGTCCGCCTGTATCGATGGAATGCGGCGGGCCGCTTCGGCGTACTCTTCCAGTCCTGCATTTCTATTATAGCGCATTACAATCGGCAGAAGAATCGCGTTGCACTCCCCATGTGCACAATCCTTCCATCCACCGAGGCTGTGCGCCATGGCATGCACCACCCCCAG
>WJJA01000609.1 GCA_014729955.1 bacterium | reverse complement strand
ATATGATAGTGTCGCGCTATATGGTTTTGCTTCGGCACAGAATGTTTTCAAAGCGAATTCATCTATTCATTCCCCCTTCGGGCGGTCCCAACTGAGTCATCTGCTTTGTTGCGAAGGATTCGCGGTATGGTAATACAGCTTCATCCTGCGCGCCTCGCATCTGACGCAGTTTGAACTCGTGAAATATCCGGGCTAAACGGCGCCGGCCGCGTCCCCGGCAAGACTCTGTATTGTGCGTTCCGTTCTTTTGAACACGCTTGAAACACGCTATATTGCACAGCGTCAAATGCTTGCAAAACACTTACATTCCTCATACATATGCGACACAGCACCCGAGCGGGGCGTGGTCCCCGACAACGTCCGATACAGCGTCCCCGGCAGCAGAAGCGCACCTTCCACGAGGCGGACCACGGCGGTCCTCCCAATCCCGAAGACTGGTGGCAAAACCCCCGCGACAATCGTCTGCACAATGTTGCGGTGATCCTGGTCGAGCCGGCACGTCCGGAAAATGTCGGCGCCGCGGCTCGTGCGATGAAAACGATGGGATTGAGCCGGTTGATCGTCGTCGGTGCCGGGGTATGGCGCAGCGGCAAGGCACGTGCGCTTGCGGTCGGGGCCGGCGATATCCTCGAGGCGGTGGAAGAGTATGCCACCCTGTCCGAAGCGGTGGCGCAGATGAAAGCGGTTGCCGTGACCACGGCACGTCGACGACGTCGTGCCCGCCCGGTGTTCCCGGTTGAATCGACGGTCCCGCACCTGCTGGGCGTCGCCGAACACGGCCCCGTCGGTGTGGTGTTCGGTCGTGAAGAGTGGGGGTTGACCGGCGAGGAACTGCTCGTCGGCGACTGGTGGATGACGATCCCGATGGCGACCGCCTACCCTTCGCTCAACCTGGCGCAATCGGTGATGCTGGTGTCGCGCGAGCTGGCACGTGCCGCGCGGGGACCGTTGCCGCGCTACCCCTGGGAGCCGGCGGATCGCGGCGAACGGGTGCGCGTGCTCGATCATGCGACACGCACCATGGAACAGGCCGGCTTGATTTTCCGCCCCGATGAAACAGGCTTCAAAAGCACCCTCGGGCGTCTGATGGACCGTGGACTGATGGAAGAGCAGGATGTCAAGGTGATGCACATGGTGTTTCACCAGATGGACACCTATATGCACCGTTACCGGCTGCAGAACGAGCAGACCAAGCAGAAGGATCGGGACTCGTGAGCGATGTAAAATTAAAAACCTGCCTGATACGTGCCGAAGGGTTCGATCCCTGGCGCAACCAGGCACTGGAAGAAGCTCTGCTGCACTGGGTGCCGAATGATGCCGTGGTGCTCTATCTGTGGCAGAACGAAAACACAGTGGTGATCGGACGGCACCAGAACGTCTGGAAAGAGGCACGCTGGAAACAGTTGGAAGAGGCGGGGGGCAAACTCGCACGGCGCCTGTCCGGCGGCGGAGCGGTCTACCATGACCGCGGCAACCTGAATTTCACCTTCTGCGCCAATCACAGGCATTATGACGTACACCGCCAGATGAAGGTGATTCTCGGTGCAGTGAAAAAGCTGGGCATCGATGCGGAATTTTCCGGCCGTAACGACCTCACGGTGGACGGGCAGAAGTTTTCCGGCAACGCCTTTCATCGTACGCCGCGCAATGCAATGCATCACGGCACCCTGCTGCTCGATGTCGATTTCAACAAACTGTCCGCCTACCTGAATCCACCGCAGGAAAAACTGCGCTCCAAGGGCGTCGAATCCGTACGGGCGCGTGTGGTGAATCTTGCCGGCCTGAACCCGAAGATCACGTTGCAGGGCACCATCGACGCTCTGCACGAAGCACTGGAAGAGGAATATGCCGGTCCCGGCGAGGTGATGGAAGAGGCGCAGTTCAGCGAGGAGATCGACCGTTATTATCCGCGCTATGCCGACTGGGACTGGCGGTACGGCGAGACTCCCGATTTCGACATCGACTACTCCACCCGTTTTGTCTGGGGTACGATTGAAATCGGATTCACACTGAAGGACGCAAAGGTAAAGCAGGTACGTGTGTATTCCGACACACTGGAATCGCTTCTGATCGACCGGATTGAAGCCTCGCTGGAAGGCGTGCCCTTTAAACGCGACGAGCTGTTCCGTGCCCTGGATGACACCCCCGAGTCAGACGAGCAGGTGCAGATTGTCAATGACATCAAAGACTGGCTGGACGAGAAAGAACTGTAGGCCGGGCGCGCCTCTGCATTGTCACCTGCAACGTCGTTGATAGTCGGTCGCACGAAATGCATCTGGCAGATGTTCGATCCGGATCTCCGGCTCAAACTCCACGACGCACACATCGAAGCGCAGATCCGGTTGCGGGTCGGGCAGATGAGGAAACAGGGATGTCGCCAGACGGATAAGCTGCCTGCGTTTGGCAGGTGGGATCTTGTCTTCCGCTGTGAAGCCTTCCATGCTGCGTACTGACCTCACCTCCACAATGACAAGAATGTCGCCGTCCCACATCAGCAGATCGATTTCACCGGCCTTGCTGCGCAGATTGCGCCGT
>WJJA01000608.1 GCA_014729955.1 bacterium | reverse complement strand
TCGTAATTCCTGTTTCGTAATCCTTACTTGTCCTCGAACTTGATCCCCGCCTCTTCCGCTTTTTTCTTGAACTCCGCGCCTTTTTCGGTATCGCCCTTGGCGTTGTAGGCCTGCGTCAGCGCCGCAAGAGCGACCGGGTGCTTCGGTTCCTGCTCCAGCACCTTATTCATCTCCTCGATGGACTCGTCATACTTGCCCAGCAGCAGCAGCACCATACCCAGATTGGACCGCGCGTGCATGAAGTCCGGCGTAATCTCGAGCGCCTTACGATTCAGCTCCTCCGCTTCCGCGAGGTGACCGGTACGGTACTTCACCGCCGCCATGTTGACCCACGCCTGTGCCATCTGCGGTTCCAGGTCCACCGCTTTCTCGTATGCTTCCAGCGCGTTGTCCCACTCCTCCAGGTTGGTATAGGCGACCCCAAGGTTGTACCAGATCGCATAGTTCTCGTCCTGGCCCGCCTTGATCATCTGCGTGTAACGGTCCACCTGTCCTTCTGCTTCCAGCTGTGCACTCGCCCGCCTTGACTCTTCCTGGGACGGCATTTTTATCGCCATGACAATCCTCGTGAATTACGAAGTAAGAATTACGAATTACGAATGAAAACCCCTTTATCAATTAAAACCTGGAGCATTCTATTTACGATCCTGCTATAACGAGAAGTGAAATCGTCTAATTGTGATGAAGACACTGTATTTTACAAAGAATACAGCACAATTATCTCAAGAAACAGACAAACATGCTTAACATATAATTGCACTACTAATATACCAGTAACGTGGAGAGCATATTAATCCAGTATCAATCCCCAGAACTACTGTTGATAGGGTCTTTCGGAAATAGGAAATAATTTCAGTTCATTCGTAATCCGTAATCCGTAATTTTTAATTTGTAAACCCTTTTGCCGCACGAATCAAACCGTCCGCCCACTCAGGTGTGCCGGCGGCGTGAATGTGCGTGTAGAGCGCAAGGACATTGCCGCGTGTGAGTCCGTCGCGGTGGTCCCCCACGCCCGCGCCCTTGTGCAGCCGTATGGTGGTCATTTCGCGCAGGTCGCCATGCACTTCGGATACCCGCGAATGGTGGAATTCATGCCCCCGCAATTCCGTGCCGACCGGGTAAAACGGGTTCTCCGCATCCACCATCCCGCGAGTGTAGCCGTGACCCGCCGGCCGGTCGGTCCAGGCGATCTCGAGCGGCAGCACGCCCGTCATGTCGTAGGTGCGGCCCTGCCATTCGATCGAGCGGCAGAGGAACATCAAGCCGCCGCACTCCGCATAGATCGGCAGACCCTTGTCCGCCGCCTCTCGAAGACTCGCGTGGAAGGTCCGGTTCGCCGCCAGGCGTTCCGCATGAGTCTCCGGGAACCCGCCGCCGACGTACAGGGCATGCAGCCCGTCCGGCAGCGCTTCATCGTTCAGGGCGCTGACCGTGACCAGTTTCGCACCGCGCGCCTCGAGCGCCTCCAGGTTTTCCGGGTAGTAGAAGGGAAACGCCGCATCGCGAATCACACCGATCCGTACCGAGTCGCCGGCGTGCCGCTCTGTCGGGGTTGCCGTCTCATCTCTGCTCGTCCCGACCTCGACCGTGCGCTCACGCATCAACATTTCCAGCTTCGGCAGATCGAGGTGCTCTTCGACCGCCGAGCGCGCGGTCTCAATCGCACACTGTGCCTCCGGGTGCTCGTCGGTGGTGATCAGGCCGAGGTGACGCCCCGGGATCATGGTCTCTTCGTCCCGGATGCGAGGGATCGCGCCGATCACCGGCACGCCGGTCGCGGCTTCCACCGCCTCGGTCGCCACTCGCTGGTGCCGTTTCCCGCCGACATTGTTCAGCACCACCCCGAGCAGGTCGACGTCAGGGTCGAGCAGCTTGGCGCCCAGCACGATTGCCGCAGTGGTGCGTGTCATCTTGGTGACGTTTACCACCAGCAGCACCGGGCTGCCGGTCAGTTTCGCCAGCTCGGCGGTGGAATGGCTGCCTTCTGCATTCAGTCCGTCATAGAGCCCGCGGTTGCCCTCGGTAAGAGCAAACCGCGCCGCCTTTACGGCCCGGCTCCAGGTGGAAAGGATGGTCTCCTGTTCCATCAGGAAGGTGTCGAGGTTCCGGCAGGGAACTCCGGCAGCCAGGCTAAGCCAGGCGGCGTCGATGTAGTCCGGGCCTTTTTTGAAGGGTGCAACCCTGTGCCCGGCTTGTGTCCAGGCTGCGGCCAACCCCAGGGACACCAGCGTTTTGCCGCTGTCACCCCCGAGGCCGGCCACTGTAATCGCTGGACACGTCATACGCTTGGATCAGACGCAGCCGGTCGGCTTCGGCAGACCCGCCACCTTGCAGGCGCCCTTCGCGGGGCCGCTCGGGAAGAGTTCGTACACACGCTTCAGCGGAATGCCGGTCTCTTTGCAAAGTTTGCGAACCATCGGAGCAATACCGAACTGCTGGTAGTAATTACGCAGGTAGTTCACCAGCTTCCAGTGTTCCTCGTCCATGTCTTCCACGCCTTCGGTCTTGGCGAGGGCTTTCGCGAGGTCTTCGTTCCAGACATCGGGATCCTGGATGAAACCATCCTCATCCACTTCCACCTTGATGCCGCCTTCAGCTTCGAAAACGCCCATCTTTTACTCCTTTTGTGGGTGATTCGCCGTTTCGAAACGGTGTATGTTCGAATGTTGTTCACGGTCCGGAGTGGTGCAGGCTCGTGAGCCTTCTTCGCAGGCAGGGACGCCTGCGCCACTCGCTTCTCTCCCCGGAGTCAGCGACTCCGGGCTACATCTGCTACTTCATCTCGATGTAACCGCAGGGGCAGACTTCCTTGCACTTCTCGCAGCCCTTGCAGGTGTCGAGCTTGAAGGTGTACTTGTCGCCCGGTTTGACCGGCTTGTTGATCGCGCCGTCCTGGCAGTAAGACCAGCACTGGCCGCACTCAAAGCACATGCCGCAGCTCATGCAGCGCGCCGCTTCCGCCAGCACTTCGTCCTGCGCGAGAGTCTGAGCTATCTCCTTGTTCTCGTCGCCGTCGAACCGCTCCTCGACCGGAACCTGGTGCGGCTCCTTGCGTTCCTTCACCTCGAAATAGTCGAGCAGGACGCGCTCGGTCGGCACCACCGGCGGTTTCGGATCATACTCGAGCGGCAGGTCGCGGAAGCGCGCATGAATGGTGTCCGCCGCGCGACGGCCCTGGTACAGCGCGATGGTAACGAGACCCAGATCGGTCACATCGCCGCCGGCCACGACCTTGCCGTCTTCGGTCACTTCCATGTACTCATCCGGCTTGACCCAGTCCTTCGGGCCGGCCTTGACATCCTCAAGACCATCGAATTCCGGCTCCTGGCTGATCGCCGGGATCAGGAAGGTGATCTCTTTCTCGAAGAACTCGTCGATGGGCACAGGACGGCGACGGCCGGAGCTGTCAGGCTCGCCCAGTTCCATTTTCTGGCACTTGATCTTGACCGCCTTGTCGCCCTCGGTGACGATTTCGACCGGCGTGGCGAGGAATTCCATCGGAATGCCCTCTTCCTCCGCGCCTTCGATCTCCTCATCGATGGCCGGCATTTCCTGGCGGGTACGGCGATACAGCAGGGTCACTTCGGTGGCGCCGAGACGCTTCGCGACACGTGCAGCGTCGATCGCGGTGTCTCCGCCGCCGACCACCACCACCTTGTCGCCGACGTCCGGCGGTGTACCGGAGTTGACGAGGTTCAGGAAGCTGGTGCCGGTGTAGACATTTTCCGCGTCTTCGCCGTCAAGACGAAGCTTACGGCCCTTGTGAGCACCGATGCCGACAAAAACAGCGTCGTATTCGTTTTTCACATCTTCGTAGGGGATGTCCTTGCCAACCGTCGTGTTGGTTTTCAGCTCGACGCCCATGTCGAGGATACGCTGCACTTCAGCGTCCAGGACATCCTGCGGCAGACGGTAGTCGGGAATGCCGTACCGCAGCATGCCGCCGGTCTTGGCAAAAGCTTCGAAGATCGTCACCTTGTAACCGCGCTTCGCGAGGTGGTACGCCGCCGCGAGGCCGGCCGGACCGGACCCGATCACGGCGACCTTTTCGGCGCGCTCTTCGAATTCTTCGGCCTGGGCCAGGGTCAGTTCATGATCGAGGCCGTAATCGCCGATAGCACGTTCGATCTGGTTGATCGAGACGGCCTTGTCTTTGTTCTTCCGGTTGCACTCGCCCTCACAGGGATGGGGGCAAACACGTCCGCACACCGCCGGCAGGGGGTTCGTCTGGACCAGTCGTTTCCAGGCCCGCTCGAACGCCTCGTCGAGGGTGATCCCGTGTTTCTCGTGCAAACTGATCTCGTTAATGATCCCGCGGATGTCGGTGCCCTGGGGGCAACCCGCCATACAGGGGGCCAGCTTTTCCACATGCTCGGGGCGAAGATCCGAATACTCACGGGAGGAGGATCCACGGCCGGCAAAGCGGCTGTCGCCGAGGCTTTTCTTCTTCTTCGCTGCTCGTTTAATCGGCATAATGCAGTAACCTTTCTTCGTACCGGGGTCCATCCGGTCCCTGGAGGCGCAGGCCTCCCATTCCGCGCCCCCCCGCGGTCGCCTGCCGTCGTCCCGCCGCGGGCCTCAGATTCGAGGCCCGCGGTCGAAACGGACAACATTATCTACCGGGTTCGGATGGTACGCGCCGATCAGTCGTTGGACGCACCTTCCTTATGCGGAAGCTCAAGGAAGGAACCGCCGAAGTAGGTGTACACGAGGCGACCGGAATCCACGAGGTCCTTGATCGCCGCCTTGCACATCTTCTTGTCGACGCCTTCATCTTCGTACGCTTTGACCATCTGCTTCGTGAGGTCCATCGGCTTCAGCTTCTTGCCGACTTCCTGGGCTTCGGCCACGGCTTTGTACATCTCTTCCGCGATTTGATCTTTGGTCATCGCCATGGTATTACCTCCTCTTACTCTTCCCACGGTTCGTGGGTGAGCTGAGCGGAACGGTTGTAGCTCAGACCGGCATACTTGAAGTCGTCCACGTGTTCCTTCTGGAACTCAAAGCCGGTCAAACGGAAGAACCGCGGCCAACCCACTCGCTCAATCCACTCACCGACACGCTCGTAGGGGCGCGCGTTATCGGCCCACACCTCGACAATCTTGCGCACCGCGGCAATCGTTTCCGGCCAGCGCGGGGGATTGTTCGGGATGAACGGAACCGCCAATTTCGAGAACATCGGCTTCGACCGGGCGTCGGAGACTTTGCCGCCGACCCAGATCGAGATGCCGTCTGCATCCGGATCCGCCAGCGGCATCGCCGGGCAGACCGTGAAGCAGTTCGCGCAGAACATGCACTGTTCTTCAATCACTTCCACGGACGCCTTGCCGTCCACGGTCGCCGGACGAATCGCGGCGGTCGGGCAGGAGGCGGACACCAGCGGAATTTCGCACATCTTGTTCAAGTTCTCATGGCTGATGCGCGGGGGTTTGGTGTGGACACCCAGGATCGCGATGTCGGAGCAGTGCACCGCACCGCACATATTGAGGCAGCAGGCCAGGGCGATACGGCACTTGCCCGGCACCTGCTTCTCGCCGTTGAAGTACTCAAACAGATCATCCATTACCGCCTTGACCACGCCGGACGCGTCCGTCGCCGCCGAGTGGCAGTGCACCCAACCCTGGGTGTGGACAATCGAGGTGATGCCGTGGCCGATACCGCCGGCCGGGAAGCCCATCTCACCGGCTTCCTTCTTGATCTTCGCGGCATTTTCCTTCTTCGTGGTCAGGAATTCCACGTTGTGACGGCTGGTGAAACGGAGGTGGCCGTCGCAATACTTGTCCGCCAGGTCTGCGAATTTGCGGATGGTCTGGATCGAAAGCAGACGCGGGCTCGCGCAACGGACGCTGTAGAGTTCATCGCCCGATTCCGCGACGTGCACCATCACGCCCGGTTCGACCAGTTCATGGTACTTCCACTGCCCGTAGTTCTTCTTCACCACCGGGGGCAGATACTTTTCGTAATGAGGGGGACCGATATCGGTCAAACGTTCACGCTGGGCCTCGGCCATCGTGCTATCTCCTTTTTCCTGCATTCGTTCAAACTCTTTGCGCTACATCACAATCTCGGAGGTCGTCCTCGGGACAAGACCACCTATTCTTCCTCTTCATCCTGCTCGAAGAAGATGTAGGGGTTGTCGCGCGGATAGGCGACCATTTCCGGGATCGGCTCGACGCCGACGGCCTCGAGGAAGTTTGCCATGCCGACACGCTGGATGAATTCACCGATGCGTTCACGGTTCTTGCCTTCTTCGCACCAGATGTCCTGAATCTCTTCCATGATGTCGTACCAGGCCTCGCGCTCCTCTTCATCTTCCATCTTCAGGAACGGAATCAGCACGCTGGACAGCAACGCGCCTTCAATGATCGGGGCCTTTGCGCCGATGAGGATGGTCGCACCCTTGTCGTCGCCGGGACGCAGTGCCTTCGGCATCGCGTTGATGCAGTGCATGCAGCGACGGCAGTCGGCGTTGTTGATTTCCAGCTTCTTGCTTTCATGGTCAAACTTCATGCAGCGTGCCGGGCAGTTCAACACGACGTCGTTGAAAATGTCCATACCATTGTCGTAGTACGTCGCGACTTCGGCATCATCGACCTTGATCGCATCGCGCCAGGTACCGACCACGGAGATGTCCGCACGGGCTTTCGCCGCAACGCAGTCGTTCGGACAACCGGCAAACTTGAACTTCCACTTGTACGGAAACGCCGGGCGGTGCAGCTCGTCCTGGTACCGCATCGTGGTTTCGTAGCACACACCCATCGTGTCATAGCAGGCCCATTCGCAACGCGCCTCGCCGACACAGCAGGAGGGGGTACGCACGTCCGAACCGGAACCGCCAAGGTCAAAGCCGACATGGGCCAGGTCCTGGAACGTGGGCTCGAGTTCGTCGGTGGTCGTACCGAGCAGAACGATGTCACCGGTGGAACCATGCATGTTGGTCAGCCCGGAGCCATGCTTTTCCCAGATATCGCAGATGCTGCGAAGAGCTTCCGAGGTGTAGAACCACCCGGCCGGCTGGTTGATACGCATCGTGTGGAAGTGCGAAATGTTCGGATACTCGTCCGGGATGTCGATGTAACGGCCGATCACGCCGCCGCCGTATCCCATCACACCCACAATACCGCCGTGCTTCCAGTGGCCGATCCGTTCATCATAGGAGCGCTCAAGAACAGCAAGAAGGTCGTTGGACATCTCGTTGTTCTTGGCGGCCTGCTTGATCTCCTTGACGAAACTGGGCCAGGGTCCCTTTTCCAGATCGTCGAGTTTTGGGGTCTTGTACTCTTTCGGCATGATCCCTCCTAGCCTGGGCTTTCCCGCGGCGCCGTACTGCCTCCCTCCCCAAAAGGAGATCCTGACGACGCCGTGATGAAATGTTCGTTTTATGTGAAATATTTCGCTTTTTGGGTTCTCCGAATCACTCGCCCCCGCGTGACCACCCCCGCGTTTCAATACGCTTCGTCTAAGCTATTGTTTCCACGTGATTGATACAATCTCATTTCCCGCAATAATCCGCCGTATTCCCCAGCAAGCTTCAGGCCGGCAGCATAATGTCAGCATTTACAGTCGCCTACACAAATAAGGATCCCTTAACTTGTGAACATTCGAACGTGCGATTGCTACCAACACGTAACAAGTTAGCCCGAAACCAACTTGTAGTCGACTGTATATACTACCCTTAGATCTCTGTGTAGCGCAGGTAACGCTGTTACGGATTCGTAACACCCGAGCCCTTGTTCCGTGCGACACAGTCTTGCTTGGTGAAACAGCATGCAACATACAAAAATTTCGCCCGCAAAAAAGCCGTGTCTCCGGAGACACGGCATTCATTTCCATGCAACGAAATCGGTAAAGCCGCAACATCAGCTCACTTTGCCGATCTCTTTGATCAGGTGACGTGCGACGACCATGCGCAGGATCTGGTTGGTGCCTTCGTAGATCTGCGTGATCTTGGCGTCGCGCATGAATTTTTCGACCGGGTAGTCACGCATGTAGCCGTATCCGCCGAACACCTGCACAGCATCGGTGGAAACCTCCATTGCCATGTCGGACGCCACCACCTTGCACATGGCGGATTCCTTCGAGGCGGAGAGGCCCGCATCGATCATGCGCGCGGTCTGGTAGACCAGCGCACGTGCCGCTTCCGCTTTCATCGACATATCGGCCAGCATGAACTGCAGCGCCTGGAACTGGATGATGGACTGGCCGAACTGCTCGCGCGTCTTGGCATATTCGAGTGCCATGTCGAGCGCACCCTGCCCGATGCCGAGCGCCTGGGCCGCCACGCCGGGACGTGAGCGATCCAGCGTTTTCATCGCGACCGCAAAGCCCGCACCCACGCGTCCGATCAGGTTTTCTTCCGGGACTTCGCAGTCCTCGAAAACCATTTCCGCGGTGGAGCTGGCGCGTATGCCCATCTTGTCTTCATACTTGCCGACCTTCAGGCCGGGTGTGCCCTCTTCGACGATGAACGCGCTGGTACCGCGAGTGCCCTTGTCGGGGTCCGTGGAAGCGATCACGGTATAGATCCCGGCGTTGCCGCCGTTGGTGATAAACACCTTGGAACCGTTCAGAACATACTTGTCGCCCTTCTTCTCCGCCTTGGTCTTGATGCTGCCGGCGTCGGATCCGGCTGAGGCTTCCGTAAGGCAGAACGCCGCGAGGTGCTTGCCTGCGGCCAGGTCGGGCAGGTATTTCTGTTTCTGTTCGTCGCTGCCGCTGAGGATGATCGGGAACGACCCGAGGGCTGTGGCGGCCACTGCCAGCGAAATGCCTCCGCAGAACTTGGACAGCTCTTCGGTCACGAGCACGAGGTCCAGCACCCCTCGACCCAGTCCGCCGTATTCTTCCGGATGGTAAAGGCTGTAAAAACCGGCATCCGCAAAGATTTTCACCAGGTCATGCGGAAATGTGCCATTGAGGTCATATTCCGCCGCGACCGGCTTGATTTTTTCTTTGCCGATCCGTCGTGCGGTTGCGACGAGTTCTTTCTGGAAATCGTCGAGGAAATAATCCATGCAATCCTCCCGAAGTGGGTGCTTACTCTTTCATCCCGAAAAACTTGACCGCTTCACGAGCGGCGCCTTGTTCCGCCTGCTTTTTGCTGTGGCCTTCCCCTCGGCCGACAGGAACACTCCCGACCAGGACCTCGACATAAAAGGTTTTGTCATGATCAGGTCCTTCCTCGCCGGTCACATGGTACACCGGTGCTCCGAGCGCCTGTCCCTGGGCGTACTCGAGCAATCTGCTCTTGTAGTTGTCTTCCCTGTCGTGGATCAAGCGGCTGTTGACATCGTAAGTGACGAATCGCTCAATGAAGCGTCGGGTTTCGTTCAACCCGCCGTCCAGGTAGATCGCCCCGATCACAGCCTCGAGGGAATCTTCCAGGATGCTGCGGCGGGTACGACCTCCGTTGCGCGCTTCGCCGTCGGACACCTGCAGCCAGGCACCCAGTCCCATCCTTCGCGCCTTCGACGCCAGTTGCCGCCCGCTGACAGCAAGGCTTTTCAGGCGCGCAAGATAACCTTCCTGCGCGCCTGGAAAGTTGCTGTACAGCTTTTCGCAGACCACCAGGTCCAGCACGGCATCCCCGAGAAACTCCAGACGTTCATTGGCGTCACGGCGTTCCCGGTGGATCTCGGTCAGGATGCTGCGATGTGTCAGGGCACGTTCGAGCAGTTCGAGATCCCGGAACCGGTACCCGAATTCTTTCTCAAACTCGCCCAGTGTACGTTCTGCGCCGGGTCTCATCGCCCGCCGCTTCCGTCGCTGTTTCCACATCAGGGGGAGCCGGCCCAACTTCATCGCCGAATCCCTTCTTCACTATGCCTGGTAGCGACGCACCACCAGTGTTGCGTTATGCCCGCCGAATCCGAACGTATTGGACAGCGCCACTTCCACGTCCGCCTCACGCGGGGTGTTCGGCACATAGTCGAGATCACAGTCCGGATCGGGGGTTTCATAGTTGATTGTGGGAGCGAGCTTGCCGGTGCGAATCGACTGCACGCAAGCCGCCAACTCAACGCCGCCGGCGGCGCCGAGCAGATGCCCCGTCGAGGACTTCGTTGAGCTGATCGGGATCTTGTAAGCCCGATCTCCAAAGACCGTCTTGATCGCTTCGGTCTCGGTGGAATCGTTGTACGCTGTCGATGTGCCGTGTGCATTGATATAGTCGATATCGTCCGACGTTAAGCCCGCATTTCTGATCGCTGCTCTCATCGACCGGACCGCGCCTTCTCCGTGGGGAGCCGGTGCAGTAAGATGATACGCATCCCCGCTGAATCCGTACCCGGCCAATTCCGCCAGAATCTCCGCTCCACGCGCCCTGGCATGCTCTTCTGTCTCCAGAATGAATGTGGCACCGCCTTCTGCCATCACGAAGCCGTCACGGTTCTTGTCGAACGGACGTGAGGCTGTCATGGGATCATCGTTGCGTGTCGACAATGCCATCGCCGCGTTGAAGCCGGCGACACCGGTGGGTGTCAGGGGGGCTTCCGCGCCGCCGCAGACCACGATATCGGAATCGCCCAGCAACAGGTGCATGGCGGCAACACCGATAGAATTTGATGCTGTCGCACAGGCGGATTGCACCGAGTAGTTCGGTCCCTTGAACTGATGGATCATCGAAATGTACCCGGCGGCGATATCGCCGATCAGCATCGGGATCACGAACGGACTGACTTTCCCGGGTCCGGCCTCCGCCAGTTTGTTGACCTGAGGTTCATATGTGGTCAATCCGCCGATACCGGATCCATAGACAACTCCGACACGATCGGGTTCATAGTTGCCTTCTGTCAAACCTGCCATGTTCACAGCCAGACCGGAAGCAGCCACCGCAAACTGGCAGAACGGGTCCATCCGACGGGCCATCTTCCGATCCATGTAGTCCTTCGGATCGAAATCTTTCACCTCGCAGGCGAACTGCGTCTTGTGTTCGCTCGCGTCAAAACGGGAAATCGGTCCGGCGCCGCTTCGCCCCGTCAACAGCCCCGTCCAGAACGCATCCAAGCCGATCCCGACGGGGGAGACAATCCCCATACCGGTGATCACAATGCGTTGTTTACTCACGTCAGCCATAGGCCTCTCGATGAAAAACCGTTATGCCCCTACCTTTTCCTCGAGGTATTCGATTGCGGCGCCGACGGTACGCAGCTTGTCCGCATCCTCGTCCGGAATCTCGATGTCGAAGGCTTCTTCAAACGCCATCACCAACTCCACCGTATCGAGGGAATCCGCGCCGAGGTCGTCGATGAACGAAGCTTCTTCCGCTACCTCACCCATATCCACACCGAGCTGCTCAACGATGATTTCCTTTACCTTCTGGACGCGTTCTTCCTTGGTCATTTCCGTGTTCCTCCAACAGGTTGTCGTGCTATGGTTTTGTTTGTTTGGTATGCGAAACTTTTGCGAGTGTACACAACCCTGCGACGTGTTGCAAGTCCGACGGCTGTTTCCGTGGAATCTGACGGGGCAACGTGCCGGCAGAAAGCGTCAATATACACCCACGGATCTGCTATTGCT